>QIGP01000228.1 GCA_003228965.1 Gammaproteobacteria bacterium | reverse complement strand
GCTATATCAAGCTGCAAATTCCGGCCGGACAGGCTAACCCTAGTCCACCGGTAGGTCCCGCGCTCGGTCAGCATGGCGTAAACATCATGGAATTTTGTAAGTCCTTTAACGCTCATACCAGTGGTATGGAGCAGGGCATGCCAATTCCAGTTGTGATTACGGTGTACTCTGATCGAAGCTTCACATTCATATCAAAAACACCACCAGCGGCCGTTCTGCTTAAGAAAGCAGCAGGCATCAAAAGTGGTAGTGGCGAGCCCAACACAAAAAAGGTGGGCAAGGTGACACGCGCGCAACTCGAAGAGATTGCGACGCTTAAAATGCAGGATCTGAACGCCAAAGACATGGACGCTGCAGTCAATATTATCGCCGGTAGTGCCCGCAGTATGGGCCTGGAAGTGGAGGGTTAATCATGGGTGCACTATCTAAGCGTAAAAAAGCCGCTCGCGAGAAAGTCGATAGCAATATGGTCTATACGATTGACGACGCGATCGGGCTCGTAAAAGAATTGGCCAACACCAAGTTCCGGGAATCAATTGATGTTTCAGTGAACCTCGGTGTTGACCCTCGTAAATCCGACCAGGTAGTTCGCGGTGCGACCGTGTTGCCAAATGGTACGGGTAAAGATGTCCGCGTTGCTGTGTTTGCACAGGGCGCGAATGCCGAGAAAGCCACCGCTGCAGGCGCTGACATTGTCGGCTTTGATGATCTGGCCGAAGCCATTCAGGGCGGCTCTATGGATTTTGACGTGGTTGTTGCCACGCCAGATGCCATGCGCGTTGTCGGCAAGCTGGGTCAAATCCTCGGTCCTCGTGGCCTGATGCCAAACCCGAAAGTGGGAACGGTAACAGCCGACGTAGAAACCGCGGTTAAAAATGCCAAAGCTGGTCAGGTGCGTTACCGCACAGACAAGGCAGGCATTATTCACTGCACCATTGGGAAGGCCGACTTTGAAGTCGCCAAGCTGCAGGAGAACCTGACGGCGCTGATGGGCGATTTGCAAAAAGCAAAGCCCACCTCTGCCAAAGGCGTGTACTTTAAGAAAATTACTCTCTCTTCAACCATGGGTCCAGGCGTAGCTGTTGATCAGTCTTCGTTGGATCTGTAGGGAAGAGTCAAGAAGGAACAGGGTTTACTCTGGAGCACAGGACGTGCGTGCAGGTTTTTAATCGAAAGGCTGTTTTAGTCTTAAGACCAGGGGCTTGCTCATCAAAGACCGCAGGAGCTGTCGCAACGTGTTTAGGCGCTTTGTAGCAGCTTAATTTTCCTGCGTAGATGGTGTTACCTAAGTCAGTTTGGCCGCGGTCACCGTCATTTGGCGAATAGCATTGGTAGTTCAACGCTATTTAATTATTGGCCACTTATTAGGAGATGTCATATGGCATTGACTTATAGCAAAAAGAAAGAAGTGGTCGCGGAAGTGAACGCGGTAGCGTCTGAAGCCTTGTCGGCTGTGGGCGCTGAGTACCGTGGACTTTCGGTTGAGCAGTTGACGCTGTTGCGTATTGAAGCGCACAAGTCAGGTGTTTATCTGAAAGTTGTCAAAAACTCGCTTGCTAAGCTTGCGTTAAAAGGAACCGACTTTGAGTGCATGAACGACTCACTGGCTGGTCCGATTATTCTGGCGTTCTCAATGGACGATCCAGGCGCAGCGGCACGCATAGTTAAAGACTTTGCGAAGGATAATGAAGACCTTGTAGTCAAGATGTTGTCGGTAGGTGGTGATTTACTACCTGCCAGCGACTTGGCGAAATTAGCTTCATTGCCTACACGCGATCAGGCGATTGCGATGCTCATGGGTGTAATGAAAGCGCCTATTGAGAAATTCGTTCGCACACTGGCTGAGCCTACTACGAAGATGGTCCGCACACTGGATGCGGTACGCGTTCAAAAAGACGCGGCGTAAATCTTCTCGGTTCAGATTAATTTTTAGGTAATACATAAAAGAGTTATTGGAGTAAGAAATGTCCCTTTCAAATGAAGATATTTTGAATGCGATTGCAGATAAGAGCGTGATGGATGTTGTAGAACTCATCACCATGATGGAAGACAAGTTTGGAGTTACTGCTGCTGCCCCTATGGCAATGGCTGCGGCCCCTGCTGACGGCGGTGCTGCTGCAGAAGAGCAAACTGAGTTCGACGTTATTATGACGAGCTTCGGTGCTAATAAAGTGCCTGTGATTAAGGCGGTTCGCGGTATCACTGGCCTTGGTCTTAAACAAGCTAAAGATTTGGTTGAAGGCGCTCCTTCACCAGTTAAAGAAGCTGTTAACAAAGACGAAGCAGAAGACATTAAAAAGCAACTTGAAGAAGTTGGCGCAGCGGTCGAAATTAAGTAATCGACCCTTGTTAGGCTGAGCAGGCAGAGCTATCTCTGCAGGCCCAGATAACGCATTTGCCGGCGGTTTTTAACCGCCGGCTTTTGCGCTTTATCAAAAAGTAGAAATATTGGGGTGACAGGCTGCCCCTGTTCGATTTCGAACGCATTACAGCTTGGAACAAATAGATGAGGTCACCGACCATGGCGTATGCTTTTACTGAGAAAAAGCGAATTCGTAAAGACTTTGGCAAACGCCCAAGTATTCTCAAGATTCCTTACCTGCTATCGATTCAACTCGACTCCTATCGTAAGTTTTTGCAGGCCGACACGCCTCCAGATAACCGCATCGATCAGGGCTTGCACGCGGCGTTTCAAACTGTGCTGCCGATCGTTAGTTACAGCGGTAACGCAGCGTTGGAATATGCAAGCTACCGATTAGGTAAGCCAATTTTTGACGTCAAAGAGTGTCAACTGCGAGGCTTGACCTACGCAGCACCTTTACGCGTCAAAGTTCGTCTGGTGATCTACGACAAAGAAGCATCCGGTGCCAAGAAACCGGTTAAAGACGTGCGCGAACAGGAAGTTTATCTGGGTGAAATGCCTCTGATGACTGAAAACGGCACGTTTGTGATCAACGGCACCGAGCGTGTCATTGTGTCCCAGCTGCACCGTTCACCTGGCGTGTTCTTCGATCACGACAAGGGTAAAACGCATTCATCCGGTAAAGTTCTATACTCTGCACGAGTAATTCCTTACCGCGGTTCATGGCTCGACTTTGAGTTCGATCCTAAAGATGGCGTGTTTTCTCGAATTGACCGTCGCCGCAAACTGCCGGTAACGATCATTCTGCGTGCGCTGGGTCTTGAGAATAACGAAATTCTCGACATCTTTTTCGACAAGAACACGTTTGAAATCCAGGGTGAAGACATCACCATGGAACTCGACCCTGAGCGCCTTAAAGGCGACACCGCTGGTTTCGACCTGGCTGTGGGTGGCAAGATTCTGGTTGAAGAAGGGCGTCGTATCACGGCACGTCACGTGCGTGCACTGACCAAAGCCCGCGTTACCTCAATGGCTGTGCCTCCAGACTATCTCGTGGGCAAAATCATTGCTCATGACGTAGTAGACCCTGAGACGGGTGAAGTGTTGGCAACGGCAAACGACGAGCTCATTCTTGAGCAAATCGAAGCAATCCTCAAAGTGGGCATTCCCCAGGTTGAAACGCTTTACGTGAACGATCTCGATCGTGGCCCGTTCATCTCGAATACGCTGCGCATCGATACCACAACCACCCGCCTGGAAGCGTTGGTTGAGATCTACCGCATGATGCGTCCTGGTGAGCCACCTACGAAAGACGCCGCCGAGAACTTGTTCCAAAACTTGTTCTTTAACCCAGAGCGCTACGACTTGTCGGCTGTTGGTCGTATGAAGTTCAACCGTCGAGTTGGCCGTAAAGACTCAGAAGGCGAAGGCATTCTGTCGCGCGAAGACATTATTTCTGTGCTCAAAACACTTATCGATATTCGTAACGGCAAGGGTGTGGTCGACGATATCGATCACCTCGGTAACCGCCGTATTCGAAGCGTTGGTGAGATGGCTGAAAATGCCTTCCGCATCGGTTTGGTTCGAGTCGAGCGTGCGGTTAAAGAACGTCTGACTTCAGCTGAGGCTGATGGCCTGATGCCTCAAGAAATGATCAACGCTAAACCCGTAGCGGCTGCTGTCAAAGAGTTCTTTGGCTCAAGCCAGCTGTCGCAGTTTATGGATCAGAACAACCCGCTGTCTGAAGTCACACACAAACGTCGGGTGTCGGCTCTTGGACCAGGTGGTTTGACCCGTGAGCGCGCAGGCTTTGAGGTGCGTGATGTGCACCCAACTCACTACGGCCGCGTATGTCCTATTGAAACGCCTGAGGGTCCAAACATTGGTTTGATCAACTCGCTGGCTGTTTACGCTCGAACCAACGACTACGGCTTCCTTGAAACGCCTTACCGTAAAGTTACGGACGGCAAAGTGACGGCTGACATTGAATACTTGTCAGCTATTGAGGAAAGTGAATACGTTATTGCGCAGGCTAACGCCGAACTCAGCGAAAAAGGCGAATTTGAAGATGCGTTGGTTTCTTGCCGACACATGAACGAATTCACCTTGACCGGTCCTGATCGCATCCAGTACATGGATGTGTCGCCACGACAAATCGTGTCGGTAGCGGCGTCACTGATTCCGTTCCTTGAGCACGACGATGCTAACCGCGCCCTCATGGGTTCAAACATGCAACGTCAGGCCGTGCCAACTCTGCGTGCCGAGAAACCATTCGTAGGCACCGGCATGGAGCGTATCGTTGCCGTTGACTCGGGCGTGACGGTTATTGCCACCCGCGGCGGCTTCGTAGACTCGGTCGATGCGTCACGCATCGTGATTCGTGTAAACGACGACGAAACAGTAGTTGGTGAGTCAGGTGTCGACATTTACAACCTGACCAAATACACCCGTTCAAACCAGAACACGTGTATTAACCAGCGTCCTCTTGTTAAAGCAGGCAACAGCGTTGCTCGTGGCGACGTTATGGCCGACGGGCCGTCCACCGATTTGGGTGAGCTGGCTCTCGGACAAAACCTGTTGGTCGCCTTTATGCCGTGGAACGGCTACAACTTCGAAGACTCGATTCTGATTTCAGAGCGTGTCGTACAAGAAGATCGCTTCACAACCATTCACATCGAAGAGCTGGCCTGTGTGGCCCGTGACACGAAACTGGGTTCTGAAGAGATCACAGCTGATATTCCAAACGTCGGAGATTCAGCGCTTGGCAAGCTCGACGAGTCGGGTATTGCTTACATTGGTGCTGAAGTTAAAGGCGGAGATATTTTGGTAGGTAAAGTGACACCGAAAGGTGAATCACAGTTAACGCCGGAAGAAAAACTGCTACGTGCCATTTTCGGTGAGAAAGCCAGCGACGTTAAAGACACGTCGCTGCGCGTACCACCTGGTATGGACGGCACCGTGATAGACGTGCGTGTGTTTACCCGTGACGGCGTAGATAAAGACTCTCGAGCATTGGCCATCGAAGCGGCCGAGCTTGAAAGCGTACAAAAAGATTTGTCAGATCAGCAGCGTATACTTGAAGGCGACGTCTTCCAGCGTATGGAGCGATTGCTGGTTGGCAAGATTTCTGAAGGTGGTCCTGACGGCCTCAATGCTGGCTCGAAAGTCACCAAGCAGTATCTTGACGATCTCGACCGCAAAAAATGGTTTGAAATTCGTCTGCGTAACGAAGACGCGAACAAGACTCTTGAAGAGGCCGCAAAACTTCTGGCCGATCAGGAAGAAGAGTTCCGCAGACGTTACGAAGAGAAACGCGTAAAAATTACGGCAGGCGACGATTTGGCACCCGGTGTGCTGAAGATGGTCAAGGTTTACCTTGCTGTTAAACGTCGCGTGCAGCCTGGTGACAAAATGGCTGGTCGTCATGGTAACAAAGGTGTTATCTCAACCATCGTGCCTGTCGAAGATATGCCGTATATGGCTGATGGAACCCCTGTTGATATTGTCTTGAACCCTCTCGGTGTGCCTTCGCGTATGAACGTTGGGCAGGTGCTTGAAACTCACTTGGGTTGGGCCGCACGAGGTCTTGGCCTTAAAATTGGCAAGATGCTGGACGCCAAGGGTGAAGTGCAAGAATTGCGCGATTTCCTGAATCAGGTATACAACGAAACAGGCGGTCGGAAAGAACAAATCGACAGTTTCAACGACGACGAAGTTCTGGAGCTTGCAGGCAATCTTCGAAGCGGCGTACCTATGGCAACGCCCGTATTCGATGGTGCCGACGAGAGCGAAATCAAACACATGTTCAGGCTTGCCGATATGCCGGAGTCGGGTCAAACCCAGCTCACCGATGGGCGTACAGGTCAGGAATTTGAACGCGAGACTACAGTTGGCTACATGTACATGCTTAAACTTAATCACTTGGTTGACGACAAAATGCATGCACGCTCAACCGGGCCTTACAGTCTGGTAACGCAGCAGCCTCTGGGTGGTAAAGCGCAGTTCGGTGGTCAGCGTTTCGGAGAGATGGAGGTCTGGGCGCTCGAAGCCTACGGCGCTGCCCACACGCTCCAGGAAATGCTTACCGTCAAATCCGATGACGTGCAGGGTCGAACGAAAATGTATAAGAATATTGTCGACGGCGAGCACTCCATGGATCCGGGCATGCCCGAGTCGTTCAATGTGCTGGTCAAAGAGATCCGCTCGTTGGGCATTAATCTTGAACTCGAGCAGGATCCGAGTACGTAACTCAATACAACTTAAACGTAGTTTGGGTTACGCAAGCTTGTTAAGAAACTCAGCAAATCCTGAATGGATGGGTGACATATGAAAGACCTATTGAAATTGTTCAAACAACAGGCCCCGGTTGAAGACTTCGATGCAATTCGCATTGGGCTGGCCTCACCGGACATGGTACGTTCCTGGTCGTTCGGCGAAGTTAAGAAACCGGAAACTATTAACTACCGTACGTTCAAACCTGAACGTGATGGTTTGTTCTGTGCCAAGATTTTTGGCCCGGTTAAAGACTATGAGTGCCTGTGTGGTAAGTACAAACGTCTCAAGCACCGTGGCGTAGTCTGCGAAAAATGCGGTGTGGAAGTCACTCAGTCTAAAGTTCGTCGTGAGCGCATGGCGCACATTGAACTGGCTTCTCCGGTTGCCCATATATGGTTCCTCAAATCTCTACCTTCGCGTATTGGTTTGATGCTGGATATGACGCTGCGGGAAATTGAGCGCGTGTTGTATTTTGAAGCGTTTGTTGTGGTCGACCCCGGTCTTACTCCGCTGGAGCGCGGTAGCTTGATGTCCGACGACGGCTACCTTGAGGCGATTGAAGAGCACGGTGACGAATTCGACGCCCGTATGGGTGCCGAAGCTGTTCACGAAATGTTGCGTACGCTCGATCTCAACGAAGAGATCGAAAAAGTGCGTGAAGAGATTGCGGGCACCAAAAGTGAAACCCGCATCAAGCGTGCATCCAAGCGACTTAAATTGCTTGAAGCCTTTATCGAATCTGGCAATAAACCACAGTGGATGGTGCTGACAGTTCTGCCTGTTCTTCCGCCCGATCTACGTCCTCTGGTACCTCTGGAAGGCGGTCGTTTCGCAACGTCTGACCTGAACGATCTGTACCGCCGCGTAATCAACCGTAACAACCGGTTGCGCCGCCTGCTGGAGCTCAACGCTCCGGATATTATTGTGCGCAACGAAAAACGCATGTTGCAAGAATCTGTTGACGCGCTTCTCGACAACGGACGCCGTGGCCGAGCTATTTCGGGCACCAACAAACGCCCGCTTAAATCGCTTGCCGACATGATTAAAGGCAAGCAGGGGCGTTTCCGTCAAAACCTGCTGGGTAAACGTGTTGACTACTCCGGTCGTTCAGTAATCGTGGTTGGTCCTACCCTTAAATTGCATCAGTGTGGTTTGCCCAAGAAAATGGCGCTCGAACTATTCAAGCCGTTCATCTTCAGCCGTCTTCAAAAGCAAGATCTGGCACAAACCATTAAAGCAGCGAAACGTCTGGTTGAGCGCGAAGGACCTGAAGTCTGGGATATCCTGGCTAAAGTCATTCGTGAGCATCCTGTTATGCTTAACCGTGCGCCAACGCTTCACCGTCTTGGTATTCAAGCGTTTGAGCCGGTACTAATTGAAGGTAAAGCGATTCAGCTTCACCCGCTCGTATGTACTGCGTTTAACGCCGACTTCGACGGCGACCAAATGGCCGTTCACGTTCCGTTATCAATCGAGGCGCAGCTGGAAGCACGCGCACTGATGATGTCGTCGAACAACATTCTGTCGCCTGCTAACGGCGAGCCCATTATCGTACCTTCGCAGGACGTGGTATTGGGCCTGTACTTCATGACGCGCACACGCGTTAACGCTAAAGGTGAAGGCATGATCTTTGCCGACATCGATGAAGTGCATCGTGCCTACGAAAACGGCGATGCCGATTTGCAGGCCATGGTGAAAGCACGCATCCTTGATACCTGGACCGACGAAGATCGTGTGGTACACAGTAAACACAGCGTTATAGAAACTACTGTGGGCCGTGCACTCATTTCAGAGATTCTTCCCAAAGGTCTGTCGTTCGATCACGTTAACCGCAACCTCACCAAACGTGCGATTTCAAACTTGATAAACCGCAGTTACCGCGTGTGTGGTTTGAAGAAGACTGTGGTGTTTGCCGATAAACTTATGTACACCGGGTTTAGTTACGCAACTAAATCAGGCGTCTCTATCGGCATTAACGACATGGTTGTACCGCTTGAGAAAGGCGATATTTTGGCTTCCGCCGAAACGGACGTGCGTGAAATTGAAAACCAATACGCGTCAGGTCTTGTGACCAACGGCGAACGCTACAACAAAGTGGTCGACATCTGGTCTCGTACCAACGACCAGGTGGCGAAAGCCATGATGAACAAGCTGGGTACTGAAACAGTTACCGCAGCCGATGGTTCGACCGTCGAACAAGAGTCGTTTAACTCGATTTACATGATGGCCGACTCAGGTGCCCGGGGTAGTGCGGCGCAGATTCGTCAGCTCGCCGGTATGCGAGGCCTGATGGCCAAGCCCGACGGTTCCATTATCGAAACGCCAATTACGGCTAACTTCCGCGAAGGCCTGAACGTACTTCAGTACTTCATCTCGACTCACGGGGCTCGTAAAGGTTTGGCCGATACCGCGCTTAAAACCGCGAACTCTGGTTACCTGACCCGGCGTCTTGTTGATGTTGCTCAGGATCTGGTGGTAACCGAGTTGGATTGCGGTACGACAAACGGTCTGATGATGTCACCTATTGTTGAAGGTGGTGACGTTGTTGAAGCGCTTGGCGAACGTGTTCTTGGACGAGTGGTTGCCATTGACGTACTCAAGCCTGGTACCGAAGAAGTGCTGCTTGAAGCCGGAACACTCTTTGACGAGAAACTGGTCGACCTGATTGAAGAAGCGTCGGTTGACCAGGTAATGGTTCGATCACCGATCGCGTGTGATACCCGTTACGGCGTGTGTTCCACCTGTTACGGTCGCGACCTTGCTCGTGGCCACCTGATAAACCTGGGCGAAGCGGTTGGTGTTATCGCAGCTCAGTCCATTGGTGAGCCAGGTACCCAGCTGACTATGCGTACGTTCCACATTGGTGGTGCAGCGTCTCGGGCAGCAGCGGTTAGCAGCGTCGAAATCAAGCACGAAGGATCTATTCGACTGCACACCATGAAAACGGTTGTTCACCAAAAAGGCCACATTGTGGCGGTGTCTCGCTCAGGTGAGATTGGGGTGATCGACGAGTTTGGTCGCGAGCGCGAGCGCTACAAGATCCCTTACGGCGCGAACCTCACAGTCAAAGAAGGCGACGATGTTACAGCTGGTCAAGTTGTCGCTACCTGGGATCCGCATACACACCCTGTTATTACCGAGGTGGCGGGTCGCATCAAGTTCCAGGACTTTGAGGACGGCATAACGATCTCGGCTGAGACCGACGAGTTCACTGGTGTCACGAGTCTTGTGATTACCGATCCGAAACAGCGTGGCAGTGCCGGTAAAGATTTACGTCCACAAGCCATGCTGATTGACGAAAACGGCGAGCACATTTGTTTTGCCAACACTGAAATTCCAGCGGTGTACACGCTGCCAGCCGGCGCGGTTATTAACCTCGAAGACGGGGCGACTGTGGCTGTGGGTGATGTTATTGCGCGTATCCCGCAGGAAGGTTCGAAAAACCGTGACATCACGGGTGGTTTGCCACGAGTGGCTGACTTGTTTGAGGCGCGCAAGCCTAAAGAGTCTGCGATTTTGGCCGAAGTTACCGGTACGATTAGTTACGGTAAAGAAACCAAAGGTAAACGCCGCCTGATTATCACTGGCGACGGCGACGGTGACTTTGAAGGTTTGATTCCAAAGTGGCGTCACTTGCTGGTGTTTGAGGGTGAAACGGTTGCCAAGGGTGAGATAATTGCTGAGGGTGAAGAAAGCCCGCACGATATCCTGCGCCTGCGTGGGGTCGACCGCTTGGCCGACTACCTGGTCAAAGAGATCCAGGAGGTCTACCGACTCCAGGGTGTGCGTATCAACGACAAGCACATCGAAGTGATCATTCGCCAGATGCTGCGTAAAGTCGAAATCAGCGATCCAGGTGACAGTAACTACCTCCGCGGAGAGCAAGTACATCGTGCCGGTCTCTACGAGGTCAATGACAAACTTTTGGCTGAAGGTAAAGAGCAGGCTATTTTCGATCCTATCTTGCTGGGTATCACCAAGGCTTCGCTTGCTACGGAATCGTTCATTTCGGCGGCGTCGTTCCAGGAGACCACTCGGGTACTTACCGAGGCGGCTGTACGCGGATTGCGCGACGATTTGCGCGGATTGAAGGAAAACGTGATTGTTGGTCGCCTTATTCCGGCTGGTACGGGCTTTGCCCACCATCAGGAAATGCGTCAGTCACGCATCACCAAAACGGCGGATGAGCTACTGGCTTTAGAGCTCGAAGCCCATGGTTTGGGTGAGACTAAGGTCGAGCCTGAGGCTAAAAACGCCGAAAATGAAGCACCTGCCGAGACCGCTGCGGTCGAAGGTGAGTCTCCAGAGGTCGTAATTGAGGCTGAGGCGGAAGTGGTGGCGGATGCTCCTGAAGCCTCAACTGATGAAGAAGTTAAAGAAGAAGTGAAAGGCGGCGGCGAAGCTTAGGGCTTTTGCGTCGCACAACGCTTGACACGTCTGGGGGTCGAAACATAGAATTTCGGCCCTTTTGACGGATTCAGGTTCTTTGAATGGGCGCAAAGCGCCAAATTCGGGATCCGACAGACAGGCTACAGGCCGACCATTGCGTCGGCCTGCGGTTTTTGTGCGTAAAGTGGCTTGCACTTATTGTAGTGCGAGTTGCAAAAAAACTTATATAAACATAGATGTAAACCATCGAGAGTAACTATGGCAACAACCAATCAACTCGTTCGCAAGGGTCGCCGCACGAAAGTGGTTAAATCCACCGTGCCTGCGCTTGCCGCTTGTCCGCAAAAACGTGGCGTATGTACGCGCGTTTACACCACCACTCCGAAGAAGCCGAACTCGGCCATGCGTAAAGTGGCTCGTGTTCGTTTGACCAACAGTTTTGAAGTTACCAGCTACATTGGTGGTGAGGGTCACAACCTTCAGGAGCACTCGGTCGTACTGATTCGCGGTGGACGTGTTAAAGATTTGCCCGGTGTGCGTTACCACACCATACGCGGCACGCTCGATTGTGCAGGCGTCCCCGATCGCCGTCAGGGCCGATCAAAATATGGAGCCAAGCGACCTAAGAGCTAACACTAAAGCTCTTAAAGCGGTTTCCACACTAAGGCAGTAAAACCAGATAATTAATAGGTAGTAGAACATGTCACGCAGATCACAGGCCCCGAAACGCAGCATCTTGCCAGATCCAAAATACAAGAATGAGCTGCTCGCCAAATTCATGAACATGATTATGGTTGACGGTAAAAAGTCCGTTGCCGAGAGCATCATCTACGGTGCACTCGATCGCATTGGCGAGCGCAGTGGTAACGCCGACGAGAAAGCCGTTGAGCTTCTTGAGACTGCACTTGAAAACGTGAAGCCTTCCGTTGAAGTGAAAAGCCGTCGCGTGGGTGGTGCTACATATCAAGTGCCTGTCGAAGTTCGTCCTGCCCGTCGCCAAACACTGGCCATGCGCTGGATGATTGACGCGGCTCGCAAACGTAACGAAAAAACCATG
>QIGP01000290.1 GCA_003228965.1 Gammaproteobacteria bacterium | reverse complement strand
CAACTGTAGGTTAGCAGATTGTTGTGCAACTTCTAGCTCTCGGGAGTCGATTTTCGTGCGTCTTTGACTAGCTCAAATATGCGCTCTAAATGTTCCTCAATTTCAGCCCGTGGCAAAGAGCCGTCAAACCCCTGACCAGTGGCGAATTCGTCGTATACAGATTCGTCAAACACCGTTAGCCGGTAGCATAGAACATCGGGCCAAGCCCTGCGCAGGGCACTGAACTGGTCCAGGCCCAGACCCGTTACAAGCTCTGAGGTGTACAAAATGATATCCGGGCCCCACTGGGCATATTTTTCGATTGCACCTTCGACATCAGATGCAACTCCCCTGTAGTCGATCTCAGGTAACGAATGGGTGTATTGTTCCAGTGAAGCCCGAAACTCGGTGTTCTCGTCAAACACCAAAAGTTTAATAATCGACATACGCTCTTCTTCAGGCTAGCGATCGAACCGCCGCTAACCGTCGTTTGTGAACCACCGATGTCATTCCGTGTGACATCTCTCAATCTATCGAAGCTATTTTTCTTGGAATGCTTCGTTGAGTTCATAGTACAAACGATCTAAAGAATTAAAAGCTCACAAACCGATTGGGAAAAGATTCCCCATCAACAGCTATAATTATCATATTTTTCAATTATTTACAGCCGCTTTCTAGACTTGGGAAAAAGTCCCCAAGGCAATGTGCGCACACAGCCTCGTGTATTAGCAGGATGCGACGCTAGCCACTGGCGCTATCTGTCAAGGGCGAATTAACTGTGCGCCGACAGCAATCCGACCCGAATTGAATACTTGACCAAACCTGCTACATCGCGAATACCAAGGCGATCCATCAGCTGTGCTCGATGAGTTTCGACTGTCTTAACGCTCACGGCGAGCATCTCAGCGATTTCGCGGGTTTTGTTACCCTCGACAACAAGCTGAAGAATCTCTCGCTGACGCGGTGTCAGACGGTCGAGAGAACTTGTCCCACCACCCGGTGATTCAAGATGACGTACGACGCGCAATGCGTCGATGGAGTGACCCAGATAACGATCACCACGTGCCACGGTCAAAATCGCGGTCTCAAGCTCGGAAGCAGCCGCATCTTTGACCAAATAGCCAGATGCGCCCTGCCGTAAAGCCTGAACAATGTGCTCTTCATTGGCAAACATCGACAGCATCAACACCCCGACGTTTGGGTGCGACTTGCTAATTCGGGAGGTAGCCTCAAGTCCATTTAGTCCAGGCATGGTGATATCCATGACCACAACGTCCACTGGAGTCTGGCGTACGAATTGCAGCGCTTGCCGTCCGTTACTGGCCTCGCCAACAACCTCAATTCCAATCACATCCTCAAGCAAAGACCTCAGGCCCGCACGCACCATGGCGTGATCTTCAGCTAGCAGTACTCTAATTGACATAACTTGACCTCATTCCTTTTATAGATTAATTGGTATCCTTACTCGGACACGGCTTCCGCGCCCTTTAATTGAATCCAGATCGAATTTACCGCCAGCCAGTGCAACGCGTTGCTGCATACTCTCCAACCCTACGCTGCTCTTGTTAAAAGGACTCTGGAGCATTTTTCTGGAGTCAAATCCAATGCCAAAATCCTCGACCTGTAATTCTAGAATATCTTCACGTACAAGCATGGTTATGTGTATATCCTCAGACTGGCTGTGCCGCATGGCGTTGGACACCGCTTCCTGAACAATTCGAAAGCACGCCACTTCAACGGCACTTGGCAGTCGTCGTTCAAGTCTTTCGGTAAACACCTCAAAATTCAGTCCGGTCAACTCTGATTGCCTTGCTCCAAACCATTTGAGCGCCGCAGCCAGTCCTAAATCGTCGAGCATCGCGGGTCGCAAATCAAGCGACAACGAGCGCACGTGATCCAGTACTTTGTCCACCGTTCCCATCGACACATCAAGACGTGCCCTGATCTCGTTGCTTTCGAGTTTCTTGTGCACGCTATGCAGTCCTAAACGCAGCGCGGTAAGTAATTGACCAATCTGATCGTGCAGTTCCTGCGCGATGCGTCTACGCTCTGACTCTTGCGCCGTAATCAGCTGCCTTGTTAACTGCGCCAGTCGTTCGGTGTACTGGCGCTGGCCGAGTTCCGCGATCACTCGCGACGTCACATCGTATCCTTCCAGCAAGTAAGATTCGTCCTTGCCTTTTGTAATACACAATTCAAGCCAAACAGTCTCGCCGTCTTCCTGCGCCATACGGGCCGGCATGTACTGCTTTTGAGTCCTTTCGAGATATTCGAGGCAGCGTTTTATTTCGCTTTCGAATTCTTCCTGGTCGGACCAGCAGCCCAGGGACCAGATCGCGTTACCCAAACCAGCCCTGGTTCCACAGGTTTTCATTATTCCCGAAGTATCACTGACGGTTCGAATCATACCGTCGCTCTCAAACTCAATTCTCAGTTCCGTCCCGGGGTCGCGCACGCGGACTTTGTGCGGAACTTCGGAAACGTTCAGCCCGTAGGCTTTTCGGACTACGGATGCGCGATCGTCGAGCAGTATTGCGAAACAATCGGGAAAGTCGGGGTTATCCCCAAGCGATATCAGACTCGCTTCCGCACTGTGTGTTTGATGTCTTGCATCAATTAATTCGACCGGCGAGCGAAAAACTTTAGTTTTTGCGGCGGGTATTCCCCGATTAACTAACCGGGAATAAGCCTCGGCAGATAGGTACCGACTCACGTTGTCATTTAGAATCGGATGTCCGTCCAGCCGCAGTAACTCAATCATTGCTGCGTTAACGAATTCAATGTCGCCGTTCTCGCTGATGATGAGTAGAGGGTCAGAGATAACTGAAATCAGGTTCAACAAACGACTTATCGACTCCGTACGTTGGGCAATGCGCGATCCTTGGACACGCGTCGCGGTCTGGCGTTTCCAACCAGGGGTTTAACCCGTTGGGCATGATGTTTAAATGAGCCACACTTTCTTAGGGGTCTGGCTCAGACGGCCTGTGCGGTCTATCCATCTCGGCGCACATACCGTACATTCAGTCTTTTTCACGCACTTTCGAAACTTTATAATACTCGCCATAGAGGCTTACAGCATGGTCGTAATGTATATTCATCTTATGTTTACATTGTGTCCTGTGTTTTAAGCTAAATCACTCAGGGTTTTCCCCTGTTTTATGTCAAAATATAAGAAACTTTCCAGAATTAGCTTACTTTCCAATATATTAGTTACAAGGGTAATTACTATGCCGTCATCTGAGAACTTTGACCCTGCGCGCATTTCAACGACCGACAGTCAGGTCTTCGGAATACGGGCCTCCGTTAAACCCAACGACGGCTTTGCAGCTGTAATGGGTAGCGACTGGGAAACAACCCGCTGGTACGCCACGGCAGAAGAACGTGACCGGGTCTTGAAAACCATCGGTAGTCGCCACGAATTCTCACGCATTGGAGACACGCCTGCGGTGTCTTACGTGCCGGTAGAACGATCAATGAACGGCTAAAGGACACATGTCGCAGCGACCTGCCCTTTTTGATCTCACACCGTATAAGCTATCGGTATCGGTCAATGAACATGTCCGCTGGGGAGAAATGGACGCGTTCGGCCACATGAATAACTCGGTGTTTTTTCGCCTGTTCGAGTCGGCACGCATGTCCTATGCGGCGCTATAGTCTTAAAACTTGTCAGGCACGCGAAGTGCGCTGACTAATAATTAAACGAGACACCCCATGTTAGATATTCCTTCTTCGGGTCAGAGCGCCACTGTTACAAGCGGCACAGTCGTGGTGCCTCACAATTCGGTGGAAGGCGCAAAAGAATTTAGACTCAGTGAGTTTTCCGACGCCGTGACTGAACCCGTGTAGCGATGTCGAAAACGACCCCTCCCGACTCCACAAACGCCGCACCTTCGGAACTCACCCGGGAGTGCGCGGCTTATATTTATACGGCGTTTTCTCGTTACAACCTCTACTTTCACGCCATTACCCAGCGTGCAAGGCTGCGCTTCCTGCAGCGAGACAGACACGGCTCTCGCCGAGACTCGGTTCAACGCATAGAAGTATACGGCCACTGCGTCGATCAGGCCGTCGCCCACTTGCACGAAAAACTTCAGGATCACGCCAACTCAATAGACGCGTGGACCCTCATCAAGGAACACTACGAAGACATTATCAGCCCGTATCTTGACGCCGAATTTACTCGCACCTTTTTCAGCTCTATATCGCGACGGGTTCTCGATACTGTGGGCGTCAATCCCGACGTCGAGTTTGCCGCGCGGAACGAAACGAGGCCAGGTAAATCACGTGAGTATGGTGGCTACCGAACATACACAAACCAGGGCTCCGTGTGGCGCATTGCTCACCAAGTATTGTGCGACTACGTGCAGCTTGGTGATTTCAGCAACACCATTGCGGCCAGCAACCTGATTGCTTCGGAACTCAACCTTGCCTGCATTAGAGCAGGTGGTAACTTTTCGCTGCAATCACTCGACGTTATCAAGCAAGTTTTTTATCGTGACAACAGGGCCTACCTTGTAGGCCGGATACATGGCAGCGACTACATGCTTGCGCTAGTCATCGCGATAAAAAATACAGACGAAGGCAACGTCATCGATGCCGTGATAACCAACGAAGACGACGTCAGCATTATCTTCAGCTTCTCGCGGTCTTATATCCACGTCGATCTTGACGTGGTTCGAGACGCAGTTGCCTTCATTAAATCAGTTCTGCCGCGTAAGCCTATAAGTGAAATATATACGCTACTCGGGCGAGCCAAGCAGGGTAAAACGGAACGCTATCGCGACATGTTCATGCACCTGCAAACCAGCACCGACCGTTTTGAAGATGCGGCGTTCGATCGCGGCATGGTTATGGTGGTATTTTCATTACCCAACTACCCGGTAGTATTCAAAGTCATTCGAGATAAATTTGCCTACCCGAAAACTACGGTACGCAAAGACGTTATTGACGCTTACAAACTGGTATTCAAACGCGACCGCGCCGGTCGTCTGATTGACGCGCAGGAATTCCAGCATCTTAAATTTCACCAAGACCAGTTCGACCCTGCACTGCTGCAAGAGCTACTGGATCAAACGGAAAACACCGTACGTCTCGAAGGCAACGATGTCGTTATCGACCATCTTTATGTTGAGCGCAAAATCAGACCGCTCAATCAATATTTGCGCGAAGTCGATCACACTCACGCGGCGCGCGCGGTCATCGACTACGGTAATGCCCTGAGAGACCTGGCCGCCTCAAATATTTTTCCAGGCGACTTACTGCTCAAGAACTTTGGAGTTACTCGCCACGGCCGCGTCATTTTCTACGACTACGACGAACTGTGCCTGGTTACCGAATGCAACTTCCGGGACATGCCAAAGGCGCGAACTCACGAGGAGGAAATGAACGCAGGTGCGTGGTTCTATGTCGGCGAAGCCGATGTCTTCCCGGAACAGTTTTCAACGTTTCTCGGGCTTGAAGCCGACCTGCTGAACGTATTCACCGAGCACCACGGAGAAATTTTGACTGCCACCTATTGGAACGAACTCAAAGAGCGTCACCTGGCTGGCGAAGTGATCGATATCTTGCCTTACGTACCCATACGACCCGATCGTCGAGTTCACGGCCTGACGCCCAGCTAAAGCGCGCTGAGGCCATTATACATAACGCAAAAGCCCGGCCAGCAAGAACCGCCCCGGTGTCATCGAGCCGATATTAAAGGCCCAGGTAGTAGAAAAGTAGTAGAAAAGTCGCAAAAAGCAGCTCTGTGGGGCCTAAGCCCCTTTCTTTCGTCCATCCGCCTAATTACACTATTGATCCTTTGGCCGCCCGAGTGCGGCTTTATTATCGACAACGGAGACTGATCGATGCGCCATTCTTTTTCTGCCCTAATACTTAGCATGTGTATTGCCCTCGCCGGTTGCACCAAGGAAGACGCTTCTGAACCTGCTGCCGATTCAATGGCAAAAGAGTCAAGCCAGCCCACGGTACAAGAAACAGATCCAACAGAAGCTGTGGCTCAACCAACCAATGCGCCCAAAGTCATGGGCGTGCTGAGTGAGCAAGACAAGCAGCGCCTTGAAAACACTGTGGCGAGTTCCTTTGGTAAAGGCAGCTTTGAAGACAAAAACGGTGTCACCTACAGATTCACAATGGAAGGCTCCGTTCTGTCCGACGAGTCCGGCTACGGCCGTTTCCGCATTTACTCCTTTCAGGGGGACGGCAAGATGGATGTCAGTGGTGAGATGACGTGCGTAAGCATTGACAGCGCTGAGCGTCGCATATGGTTGTCCGGAATGATTACACAAAACAGCTCTACCGACGACAAATTCCGCAGCGGTCAGTATGCCGCTGGCAACTATCTACAGTTTCGCGCACGACCCAATAGCATGGACGGCCAAAATCCGGCTGCTATTGAAGTACCGAATTTTGTTGACAAGACTACAGCCGAAGCATTTTGCAATAAAGGCGATTGGTCTGACGACGTTCTTTACGAATTGGGCGAAAACGATTTGATTGCCGCCATTCCATAGTGTCGACAACCAAACGTTAACCCTTGAAAAAGTGCGCGCCGTCCGTGGCACGCTTGGGGACAAAATACAGCGGTGAACTGCTTGTCAGTTCACCGCTTTTTTATTGGCCAGGTCCGGCTTTTTCAAGTTTAGACGCGACTTTCGCATTTTCCTGGACAGCACTTCCTTCGTAGCTTTGCGGCAGTTGCAAGCGGATACTTACGCGACGATCGTGGGAATAAGCGTCAACATCATCACCTCGGTCAGTCGACCTGCTTTCTCCGAGCGCGTAGGTTTTAATCTGGTTTTGTGCCACACCCAGTGCATTTAGGGTATCGGCTACCGTGTGTGCGCGGTCAAGAGAAAGCGCTTCGTTGTATTCGGCGCCACCGCGAGTGTCGGCAAATCCGCGGACCTCAACTTCGGCCTCAGGTACCGCTTTAAGCAAGTGAGACAAACGATATAAACGATTGCGGTCAGGCTCATCAAGAGCAACACTGTCAGTGTCAAAATGCACATCGAACTGTAGACCGTCAACCAACGCGCGCTTGACAAACATCTGGTCGATTTTATGCGCGAGTGTATCCAGCTCGTTCTGCGCTAAAGTCAATGCAAAATCCAGTCGCTCCTGTTCGGTCATGGATTCGAGCAATCTGGCGCGACTGTTTTCAAGGTTGTCTTGGGTTAATCGAGCCTGCTTTTCGTGAGTACGTGATTGGTGTCGCGTGTCGCCGTAGTGCCCTCCTATTGCGGCGCCCAATATCGCGCCGACAGGACCACCTACTGCGGCGCCAAGGGCCGCGCCAGTGCCGACGCCCATCATTTCACTTTTAGACGCACTGTTAACCGCGTGATCTGTTGCAAGGGCAACCGGCGCTGTACTTAAGACACAGGCTATAGCACCTGCAAGGACTGATGTTGAAAGTTTCATGATTGAGTTCTCCTGTAAGCTCAAGGTCAGTGAGTACAGTAGAACAAGACATTCGGGCGGCTTGAGGATGGTAAATGGCGAAGCGACGTTTAACTATGGCCAATTCGGGCAGCGTTTATTAAACACACCAGCACCCGAAAGCAATACTGTGGGGCTTCAGCCGCGATTAAATTCAACAGTGGCATTCAATCGCGGCTGAAGCCGTCTCCTACAGTAAATATTTGACGTCCCGGCGTGATTCAAACAAGGCGGCGATCAGCTGTCGGATCCGCTTCGAACAATGCGTAAATGATGAACCACCCGATTACGTCCATCGCGTTTAGCGGCGAAAAGTGCTCTGTCGGCCGCGTTCAACATGTCCCGCGTTGCTTCAAAGCGAGGATGATATTCAGATATACCAACACTCACTGTGAGAGTTAGTATCTCACCGTCAACGTTCAGTGGCGACTCAGCGATAGACTTACGAATGCGTTCGGCCACAAAGTTGGCGTTCTTCTCGCCGGTACCTGGCAGTATGGCAATAAACTCCTCGCCACCAAACCGACCAACCTTGTCTTCGTCTCGCACGGAGCTCTGGCAAATTTGAGCAACTCGATGAAGCGCACGATCACCCACCTCGTGACCATAGCTGTCGTTGACGGCCTTAAAGTTATCGATGTCGATAAACAGGAAAGACAGCGGATTCTTCAAACTACGAGCTTTTTTGAAAGCCCTGTCGGCGCGCACCGAAATAGCTCGACGGTTCAATAAACCCGTTAACATATCCGTCTCGGCCTGGCGTCTGAAACGATTAAACTTGTTGGCACTTTCGAACGACGTTTTCACATGTTCAGCGAATTGTCTTACCAACATGAGTTCTTCGAGTTGAAAATCTTGCTCTCCAATACGCGCAAGAATAACTCCGGCCCACTCATTGCGGTAAGCCGGAACCGGAATAACGCATAGTGTGGACAGAGGTTCATTGTCGACGTGCAAGTCATTCTTGTCGGAGTGCAACACGGCCGCTTTGTCAGACAAACAGATACTCTGTAAAAGGTCCTCACGCGTGTTAAGCAACGAAGAAAAACTCCTGTTGTTGCCCTTTGGGAAACGGGAAACTAACCGCATCTGTCCGCGATGGGAAACGGCAACAGCGGACGCCGCAGCAGGAATCACACGGTCAAGATGCAGCAAGAAACTGCTAAGCACGACTTCTTCAAAATCGTTCGCCGACACCGTCCCAAGAAAGTTGTCGACTTCGCGGGAAAATTCTCGTTGAGAACGCTCAAGCGCTATGAGCATGTGATCGCTTTTCTTGGACACAGCCAGTTCGTTAGCCCACCGGGTATGTAAGCGCATGGTTTGGTGCATTAAACCAAGCGCCAACAGCACAAGTGACAGTGCGAGTACCGCATCGAAACCTGGCGCCGCTGCTGCAACTTCGCTAAAGGTGGTAAGCCATGTAGCTGCTTCAGACACAACCGACAGCGCAATACCCACGGCCAGAACCGTCCAGGCAATGGCAACGAACAAGGCATAGCGTTTCGATTTCAGGCCAATAAAACTAGCGCATACGGCAAGCACAACGAAGACCGTCAGACTGAAACCGGATATCAAAGCAGGAAGAACGTTCAAGGTCGTCGATTTCGCGATGACAGCAATCGCCAAAGCGCCTGCGACACCCTCTGCCGTCCGGGCCACCATCTCAAAAGCATTTCTAACGCGAAGTCTTCGTAAAGACAGGGTCAGTTCGATTGCAATTACGCAAAGCACCAGGAGCGCCAGGTGACGTAGTGAGGTCACAACGGGAGTTGCGGTTGGCCACGCTGACAAAGCCACTAACACACTACAGGGGATGCCAAACGCTGCAGTCATTACAGGAAGTCGGTTGCGCAGAATCAGACAAGCGAACAGGACGAGCACCGTGACTGATATCACAGTGCCCAACGCAAGCGTGGTCACCGTATTGATGTCCGCACTTGTTGCCGCACTGACAGGCGCATTGGCGCATAGCCAAAGAGCAATCACTGCCGAGCCTTTGAGCGTCGATCTCTTCATAATCCCTCGAACATACCGTCGTGCGGTATCGTTTTCCATAACAAGCACTATTTGATTTTCAGGGTTTACCTGATATTGAACAGTAACTGCTTCACAGTTCCTGTTCAATGATCCGTTCATTTTTCACCCCTAAGCGGGGTTAATCAAATAGTCGAAGATATCGATCGGGCTTTCAGAGCCTTACGCGGCCCTAATCGCGAAACTGGGCCGGATCCAGATGATGTCTGCGCAAAAGTTGGTAAAATTTACTGCGGTCACGGCCGGCAAGTCGAGCCGCCCGGCTCACATTGCCACGCGTTGCCCGGAGCAATCGCAGCAGGTACTGACGCTCAAAACGATTGCGCGCTTCCGTGAGCGTAGTAAACCCAATGTCGTCTTCGTGCAGCGCAGCTTGCACCAGAGTTTGTGGAATGACAGGTGTCGTTGACAGAGCGGCCGTTTGTTCAACAATGTTCTGCAACTGGCGTACGTTGCCGGGCCAACTCGCCTCGAGCAATGTCTCCATGGCTTTGGGTGCAAAGCCTGTAACCGGTGTTTCGTAAGACTGGCGCACACGATCAAGAAAATGTGCCGCAAGTAACGCAATGTCCTCGCGTCGTTGACTAAGAGGAGGAAGCTCCAGGTCGACCACTTTCAGTCGATAGTACAAGTCTTCGCGAAACTCTCCGGCGACAACTGCCGCATCCAGATCGCGGTGAGTGGCTGAAATAACCCGTACATCGACGGCCACAGATTTACTGCTTCCTACCGGCCGGATTTCTTTTTCTTGCAGGGCACGTAACAGCTTGCCCTGGAACGCCATGGACATATCGCCAATTTCGTCAAGAAACAGTGTTCCGCCGCTAGCCGCACGAAACAGGCCGCCGCGTGACTCGGTAGCGCCGGTAAAAGCGCCCTTGGTGTGACCAAACAATTCAGATTCGAGCAAATTCTCGGGAATTGCGGTGCAGTTAATCGGTACAAATGGCTCATCTTTTCGATCACTGGCGTTGTGAATTGCACTTGCGAGCAACTCCTTACCTGTACCGCTGTCGCCGCGAATAAACACAGGCGTCGGCGTGCGCGCCGCAAGTTTTGCACGCTCAAGGAGCGCCAGCATTTGCGGACTTCGCGTAATGATATCTTTTTGCCATTCGTCGGAATCAACAGACTCCGCCGCATTGGAATTGAGTGACACAGCCCGGCGCACACAGTCGAGTAACTGGTCGCTGTCAAACGGTTTGGTCAAAAATCCAAATAGCCCACGACGCGTGGCGTCAACGGCGTCGGGAATGGTGCCGTGAGCGGTTAGTATGATCACCGGCAACGCAGGTCGCTGACTGTGAATGCTGTCGAACAACGCCATCCCGTCCATGCCATCCATGCGCAGGTCGCTAATGACCAGCCGTGGATGATACGTATCAAGAGCATCAAGAGCGCGCTGTCCGGAGTCGACGGCTTTGACTTCAAAGCCAGCCGAACGCAGACGGTAACTCAACAGTTTTAGAAGGCCCGGGTCGTCGTCAACCAACAACACCCGGCCATTAAATTCTTTCATGGGTTTAAGAAGTGACACCGACGGACTGTGCGCCGCCTGCGCTGCCGCATTACCTAAGACTCCACCACTATAAGCTCGACCTGTCATAACTACCACTCTCCCTGGTTGGGTGACATGGCGACAACTTGCGTTGCCGCCATACCCAAAACGATGATCAGTCGTCGTTGTTCTCGTACTTGGCTTGCTTTGCTGCAAGCTCTCGTTTATCGAGAAGACCGTCTCCGTTGGCATCGAGTTTGGCAAATTGATCGGCCAAGTTGGCATCCGCATCGGCTTCGGCAATCGAGATGTACCCATCCTGATTCCGATCCAGACTTTTCGCCACGTCGGCTTCTTCTGCCATCGACACCACCGGCCAAACGGCACCGGTTAACAACAAACTGGCTGGTATAGCTAACAATCGCTTCTTCATGATCTCTCCTTGAGCCTAATGGCTGTGATTAAAAGCGAGTTACAAACGAACTCAATCTAACCAATACAAGATCTGTGCCACTACAATATTCCATAATAGTTTCATGTGGTTATGGAAAGTTCGGCAAAAAAACGACTACATTTACGAGGCCATCGCGCTACAGGCTAGGACCACGTATGTATAACGTACTGTTTAGAATCGTGTTTGGGATGGGGCGATATGGCCACACAGTCGAAATAATTTAGCCTGAGTCCAATTGGGATCAAACTTATTTTTTAGCAATATTATCAATAGATTATCGATATTCGTAGTCAGATTATGACCCTTATTTGGCTGTGGCGAAATGGCCTGGCGTCATTATTACTTAACGATAATTGGTCTGTTTACCCGTCAGGAACCAGGCTTTACGGCAGTTCCGAACCCGGGAAATTCAGATTGAGTCACAACGACATGGATGTCGGGGGTACAAGTCCACGTCGGCCTGGACTTCAAAGATATGAACTCACGGGTTTAGCGGCGCCTGTCAATGCGGTCAGCAATGCGGTCACGCCCCGCCCATTCTTGTCAAACTGCCGCATCCCGGTCGACCTATCACAATATAGCAGTGCGAATGGACTGAATTGGCATTAAATACTCGTTCACAAGGCCACGTTTGGGCGCCAGTCACAAGATGAGTTCTGCTACCATGAGTGAACTCCAATAAGT
>QIGP01000362.1 GCA_003228965.1 Gammaproteobacteria bacterium | reverse complement strand
CTCCCGACAACGTGGCTTTACACTTCTTGAGATATTGGTTGCGGCCTTTATCACGGGCATGATGCTCATTACCGCGTACACCACCATCGCCAAATCCGGGACGCACAAACAGCGCATCGAAGCTCGGTACGACCGGCTTCAGGAAATTCAATTAGCCATGCGCCTGATCACCAGGGACATTGCACAAATTCAACCGCGACCGGTTCGCGACCTCGTCGGACAAAGCCAACTTGCCGCCGTTATGACCGCCGAAAGCGAGGGTGGCATTGAAATGACCGTGGGCGGTTACGGCAACCCTCTCAACCTGCAGCGCAGCCAACAGCAGCGCGTTGCCTATCAGATCGAAGAAGACGCACTCTACCGAAGTCAGTGGCTGGTACTTGACCGCACCCAGGGATCTATTCCGATTCGCCGCAAACTGGTTAGCAAAATTAACTCCATGAGTGTGCGTTTCATGAACCGCCAGCTCGAATGGACCGACAGCTGGCCGCAATCGCGAGACGGCGCCAACCTGCAAGAACTCCCATTGGCCATAGAAGTAACTATTGAACTGGAAGACTTCGGCACTCTGCGACGTGTTGTTGAGATTGCAGGCTAATGAAAGCGAAGCAAACGCAGCGAGGTGTGGCTCTACTTGCAGCCATGATGGTCATGGTCGTCGGCGTAACCATTGCCGTTAACTTGCTGTGGTCGGCCAACCTGCAAGTACATCGCACGAAGAACCTATACTCCATGGATCGAGCCTATCTGTTTGCGCTAGGCGCTGAGGATGCTCTATCCAAACTGCTTAAGCTTGACGCCGAAGAAACGCAGTGGGACTCGCTCGACGAAATATGGACACAGCCGTTCTCCTACGCGCTCGACAACGAGCACGAGAACATTCAAGGCGTTGTCGAAGACCTGCAAGGCCGATTTAACGTAAACAATCTGGTCGCACAAACCGGTCAAAAAGACGAAGTTTGGTTTAACCTTTTTTCACGCATGCTGGTGCTACTCGAGATTGACCCGCAGCTTGCCGACGCGGTCGTTGACTGGATTGACGCCGACGTGGAAGTCACCTTTCCTACGGGCGCCGAAGACGACGCCTACACCGGGCTTGAGCCTGCCTACCGTGCGGCCAATGTGTACCTGACCGACGTGTCAGAGCTGCGCGCGGTTCAGGGTATTGACGGCCCCATTTGGCTTGCTCTGAAACCCTACGTCACGGCGCTGCCACGAGGCACACTAATTAATGTTAATACCGCCAGCGAAATTGTACTGGCCTCTCTTGCCGATGGAGTCACCATTTTCGACGCCCAGCTCATCACCGAAAACCGGGTCGGGGAACCGTACGAAACACTGGATCAGGTAAGTGCCTTTTTACCCCAGGAAGCTATGGGAAATGCGACGGTAAGTTCTGAATATTTCGGTATAAATTCGATTGTGACGCTTGGCACAGCGCAATTCAGCATGTACAGTCTTTTGGAGCGCGATCAACGCAGTGCCACCGTCGCAACCCGACTGCGTCGGTCTGGCTACGAGTAACTTAAAAGAAAGAAATCATCATGCCCGAAACCTTAGTGTTACGTATGCCCCACTCAGCCTGCGATCAGCCTACCTGGATGGTGGTTGACGTCGCGGGCACTCGTATTGGATCTGTCTCTACCGGCCCGCTCAGCGAAGTACGCGAAGCAGCCCATCTTCGACACCTCACGGTGTTGCTGCCCGCCGACGACTGCTTGGTGTCGCACAGCGACATGCCGTTGAAAAACGCCCAGAAACTTCAACAGGCCTTACCGTATTCATTTGAAGATCAATTGATAACGCGTACTGAAGATATGCACTTTGCTGCTGGCCAGCGTGACGAAGACGGTCGCTTTGTAGTTGGCGCCGTACAGCGAACAATTCTGGACCAGCTGATTGGCACATTAGCCGAGTACGATCTCGTCGCCCACCAAATCATTCCGTCCAACGCGGCTTTGCCGCTAACCAAAGACGGTTGTTCGATATTGCTTGAAGCCGATGAAGCGATGCTGCGAACTTCCGACGGCGACGCGGTAAGCGTGACCCACGACTCGCTGCTGGCAGTACTCCAACTGGTAGACGCGCAGCGCGACAGCGAACAGCTCATGCCCATCACCGTCTACATCGACGACGCTAGCGGCGACAAAGGTGAGGCAGCGGTATCGGCAATACACGAAGAATTCGAACACACTGAATTTCGACGGCTGCCTCAAGGCGCACTGTCCAAGCTTGCCGTTGAATCGTTGTCCCCTGCTCTACCGAATTTACTCCAGGGCAATTACGCGCCGTCGACAAGCTACGAAAAATTATTGGCTCCGTGGAAATCAGCAGCTATTGCAGCCGCTTTGCTCATGACCTTGATGGTCGGCTACAAAGCGGTAGAACTCAACGCCATGAAATCGCGACTCACCGAGCTCAACGCGTCGATGCAAGAGATTGCGAAAGAAACCTACCCCGATCGGCAGCGATTTCCTGACCCACCGGGCATGTTCCGTGCCGAAATGCGTAACGCAGGCAACACCGGTCAAACCGGCCGCTCCGAATTCATCGAATACATCCACACGGTAGCTTCTGTATCCAAAGACATCACCGGACTGGACGTACGGCGCATGAGCTTTCGCCCCGGCAATCTCGATTTGGAAGTGGTTGCACCCAGTTTGCAGTTACTCGACGGCTTCGCCACCAAAATTTCGGCCAACGCCAACATTGAAGCGAACTTGAATTCCACTAAAGCGAGCGGCGATACCGTTCAAGGACGAGTCCAACTCAAACGAGGTCAACCATGAACGCCTGGTGGCAAGGACTCGAGCAGCGTGAGCGCACACTCGTGAGCTCTATGGGAGTAATGATGGTCATCGCCATGGTGTACTTCTTTGTATTGGAGCCTTTGTTTAGCGGAGCCACCTCGTACCGCGAACGCGTGGCCACCGCCGAAACCGATCTTGACTACATGAAGCGTGTTGCACCGGCATTGAAACAAGCACGCGGAACGTCGCGTGGCGAACAACGCCCTAACGGCAATCGCACGCTGCTTTCAATTGTTGACCAAACTACGAAACAATTCGACCTTACTACTAGAAGCAGCACACAGTCTGGTACCGACAAAATTCGAGTGCAGTTCCCGGACTCCTCGTTCAATGCCATGATCGGCTGGTTCGGCGAATTGCACACCAAACACAACGTGCAAATTGACGCCGTCAATCTGATTCGTGAAGACGGAACTCCTGGCGTAGTTAGCGGCAGCGTCACCATTGCCAAATCAACCGGTCAGTGAGGATATGAAACTAAGTCGATGGTTATTATTTGGCGGCCTTTGCTACTTACTGTTTGCGGTAGTCCAGCTACCAGCGACGGTTGCGGTACGCTTGCTGTCACCACAAGGCGCGACCATTAGCGGCGTGTCTGGGTCGGCCTGGAACGGTCAAGCCAGTTCAATCACAACCAAAGTCACTGAGCTTACGCTTAACGAAGTTCGTTGGTCGCTCAAACCCTGGAAACTGTTACTACTCAAAGCCAGTGCCGAGATCAACGCCAAAGTCGCCGGAGGCGCCATTCGTACTCAAGTGGACTCCAGCCTGTTTGGCAATAACGGTACAGCGTCCGATCTTCGCGGCGTGCTGAAACTTGAACAAATCGGTCAAATGTTACAGCTTCCAATCGCTCTTGGTGGCAAAGCCGGTTTGCATTTTGACGAGCTTGGTTGGTCAGACGGCGCACTTGTATCTGCGCAAGGTGAAATTCAACTCGCAGACGTCAGTGAACTGGTTAGCGGTACGCCCCTTGGAAATTTTTCAATGGTGTTTGCACCTGACAACGACTCAACGCGTGCCGTAATTTCAGATACCGATGCCTCGTTCAAACTCAACGGTACATTGATGCTGAATCCTGACAGAACCTTCGCACTAAACGCCAACATTGAACCGACCAATAAAACGCCGGCTACTATCGGCCAGGCGGCGACAATGCTGGGCGCCACTCGCGGTGCCGGTGGCAAATATATCCTGTTGAACGAAGGCTCATACTAGACTCCTGCATCGTTTAATCTTGCAGAGTTCGTTTTTGTACTCGCCCGGCTAAATTCTACTAACTTCGGTACTCCCACTCCCGCCAGCCTTTCAGCGTTGGAAAGTACAGCGCAAGTTTTATCGGCTCCCGATTCAGCCGCATCATAATACGGGCATACCGTTCAAGTTGAGGCTGGTAACGCTCAAGCTCAGTATCCATGAATGCGTCGACGGTACCGCCTTCATGCGCTCCGGTTTTATAATCGATAATCCAGCGATAACCGTCGGCAACAAAAGTTCGATCGAGAACGACCCTATGTGCCTGGTCGTCAAGCCAACCAGAAAGTTCAAGCTCGTTAGCCGCTTTGTCGTGTGGGCCTAATATCCAACGGCCGCGCTCGTCGTCGAGCATATTGCGAATCGCTTGTTCACAGCGCATAGCCGCTTCAGCAATTTCAGACTGCGGCACTGAAGCTAAGCGCATCATTTGACGCAAGTAGTCGTCCAGCGTGTCGGACCACTGCGACATCCAGTCGGACAAGCCAATGGTCGCAATTTGTTGTAATACTCTGTGCACGACGGTGCCAATATGCCGCGCCGTTTCACTGGCCCAGCTAAATTCAACAGCTTCAACTTCGGCATCAAGGCTTGATCGGGGCCGCCACGGTTTCGGGTGCGGATTGGACGGCAACATCCAGGAAGACGGTACGCGATAAAGCGGACGTTTAAGCGGGTCGATAGTCGGTCGGGCCATCGTTACGACCGTGTCTTCCTCGACCAGGTACTGCGGATCGGACAAGTGTGTTTTTACGATCGGCCAAACAAAGCTTAGAAAGCTGCCCGCACCTGGATGGGAAACGGTTCCGTCTTCGGTCGTTTTAATGCCGCCGATCAAGTGCAGCTTGCTACGCGCGCGAGTTGCAGCGACATAGAGAAGTCGTACATCTTCAAGCCGCGACATTTGCTTATCCAACTTATGCAAATAACGATATATCGGCTCTTGTTCACCGGTCGGTTGAATCGGGGCCAACATCAGTCCTGACTCCCCGCTCTCTTTGGTCGTTTCAATCCAGCGAAGCAATGACGTATCAATATTGCTCGGCGTGCGTTCAACGGCTGGCAAAATCACGGTATCGAATTCAAGACCTTTCGCCTTGTGAATGGTCATGACCTGGACACGCGTGTCGGCTTCGGTATCGTCGGCCGCTTTGAGCTGATCAATAAGGTCGTTCAAATAATCGATATCGTCGTGAAAACCGTCGGCGTCGGCTTGCTCCAGCAAACGGAAAAAGGCTTCGGCATTGCGACCTTCACTTGCATTGAACACGCACGCAGGACCACCAAGCGCGGCCCAGGTGCCCTCTACCCAACGGCGCAAGGAGCGACGCCCGCGCTCGGCCAGGCTCTTGGCCAGCACGCCTTTGATGCGAGACAAACGAATTTGACCGTCGTCACTTAGTGGCTCGCGTCGCGCCTCGTTAATGCACAGCTCCCAAATGGTCAAGTCGTGATTTGCAGCCGCCAGAGCGTGCAGGTCGTCAAGTACAAGTCCGCACCACGGTGCCCGTAGCACCGTTAACCACGCCGTACGATCGCCTAAATGCAGTAGCGCGCGCGTGAGCGCAAAGAGGTCCCGCACGATCGGTTGTTCCCGCAGCGCTTCCAAGTCCAGCGCGCGGTAGCGAATGCCGGCTCGTCGCATGGCCGGAAGAATTTCGTGTAAATGTGTGCGTGCGCGTACGAGCACGGCAATTGACGCATTCGGCGTCTCGGCAATTTCGGCCTTGATGAGCTGCGCGACAAGATCTGCCTCAAGGTGTGCGGACGGTGCAGGTACCGGGTGAAGCTCTACGCTCTCCTGATGTTGGTCGCCAACAACGGCAGCCGTAGCGTCGGAAAATCGAACGGCACCCCGATCGATATTGTCAGTATTCGGAAACGCCGACGAAAACGCAGCGTTACACCATTTGACCAGTGACGGGTCGGACCTGAAATTGCATTCCAGCTGTAAGAACTCCGGTCGAATGTCGGCCATGCCGTGATCGCGCGCTTGCAGAAACAACCCCACGTTGGCTTCGCGAAACCGGTAAATTGATTGCATTGGATCACCGACCAAAAACAGCGTGCGGCCATCGCCTGGCTGCCAACCTGTCACAAGACCCTCAACAAGATCAAACTGTGAACGCGCTGTGTCCTGAAATTCGTCGACAAGAAGGTGCTTCAGACGATAGTCGAGTTGTAACGCGAGATCCGTCGGGTTCTCGGCTGAACCAAGCGCTGTCAAAGCCCGGTGGGACACTTCGGTATAGTCTACTTCGCCAGTTTCCTGAAAGAGCACTTTTAAATGAGCTACGCTTAAATTCAGCAACGCCAGCAGCGCCGCAAAAACATTCCACTGATCGTTTGAATAGGCGGTGGGAGGCAAGTGCCTGACACTTGCCAGCTCGCGGGTAAACACCGGATGATCGTTGAGCTGTTCCAGCAAAGCCATCATTTTGGCCTTCATGCTTTTGAAACGCGCTTTCTCTTCAGGAGTCGAGCCTTTACTCGATGGTGGGAAACCATCGGTTGCCACCACCCTGCGACGAACGGTACCGCTGTCGGTTAGTAAAAATCGGCTAATTCCCAACCACAGCGGGAGCTGCTCAGGAGTACTGTGCGGCTGCGCATCCATCGAACGTAACGCAAACAGAGGTGACGTTTCGTCACTAATGTTTACCGAGGCAAATGCTGTCAACTCAAGTATTTCGTCGAGCAACGATTCTGGCAGCGCGCGACCCACGTGCTCTAGCTGCTCTGAGACTAACTCGCGAAGCGACTGCTCGAGAGCTTCTCGTTGCAGCTCCGGCCTACCCCGGCCTGCCACGTGAGGCAACCAGCGATCACGATTCGCCATCATGGCAGACAACAGCTGCTCGGCGCGCTCTGCATTGTTATCAAGATGTATCAGCAGTGTTTGCACGTGAAGGCTTTGCTCGTCGGCGTCATGCAAACTGCGAAGCGTGCGCCGCGCGGCCAATCCGTACAGCCGATCCGGAAAATTGGCGATTGTCGGGATAGTGCCAAACCCGGACAACACAGGCATTTGGCGCACCAGATTCGCACACAAACTGTCGATCGTGAAAATCTGCAAGCGGTTAGGGTTAACGGCTAATTCCCAACCGCGTTTTTCGTCCCGACGTACAACGTCTTTGGCAATGTTCCAGGTGCGAAGCTTATGTTCTTCGGCTGGCTGCTCGCCCATGGCATCTTCGAGCGCATCAAAAATGCGGCGCCGCATTTCTGCCGCCGCTTTACGTGTGAACGTTACGGCCCATACTTCTTCAGGATGATCGACCAATGCCAGCAGTGACAAAAACCGCTGGGTAAGCAGCTCTGTTTTGCCGGAACCTGCCGGAGCCTGGACGATAAACGAACGTTCAACATCAAGCGCTGTGCTACGTGCCTGGTCGTCGACGGGTAACTGAAACTCAGCCATCGTTCTCGACCTCGGCTTCATTTAAACGGCGTTCATTTATACGGCACAGTGTTTTAAGGTCACAGTACCTGCATGCTTGCCCGTACGGATCTACGCCTGCGTACCCGGACGAATAAGAGACGGCCAGTTCCTCAAGCTCGGCTTTCCAACCCTCCAGCTGAGACTTCCAGGTTAAACCTTCTTTCTTTCCAGCCGGCGTGGTTTCAACCGCCCTAATGCCATCGGCCATATCAGACACACCGCCGTATCCGCTCATGCCCACCGCGCCACGCTTGCCGTTAACGAAAGCAATGCCCGCCACAGGTTCTGTATAGGCTAGCGTATACAAAGGTAGCTGAGGCTCGACCATCCGCGGCGGCTTCCATTTGTTAACTTTATGTTCGCCTAGTTTGTAGTCGAGCAAGAGAAGACCCAAATCGCGAACGTCGTCGACTCGATCAATGCGGACGTCGACAGTAATTTTACCTACGCTCACTTTGTGCTCGATTTCGTGACCTACCACTGAAAACGGTGGCCGCTTATGTTCCATTTTGAGAATGTTAAGCACCTGCTGTACCAGCCTGCGCTGCTCAAGGTCTCGTTCAGGCGGCGTCATTTTACGCACACGTTTACGATCGAGGTAGTCGATTGCGAGTTCAACTTCGCGGTAAATCTGATTTTCCAGATGCTCCGTAGCGTAGACTTCAGCCAGCGTGTCGGAGTCGCCAATTTTAGCCCAGATGAATTCCAGGGCTTTGTGCATGTGGTTACCTTTGTCCATGGCACTAACACCGGGTCGCGGGACAACCCAGGGTCGCGTACCAAGCCGAAGCTCGGCAAAGGCACGGTGAGGGCACTGCGACTGCAACGCAAATAAACGGCTACCGCCACGACTGATGTGCTTGTCGACGATTTGAGGTCCCTCGTCGTCAATGAGCTCTTCCAGATCGGTCGCCGCCCGAATGACTTCACAGTAGTCGGTGCTGGTTTCAAACGACCATTCGTGTTCAACCGTGCGTACCGTTTTAATTAGCGGAGAAGCGCTCAGCAACTCCTCGTCGTTGTCTTTGGGACTTGAAAAAACTACGGTAGAACCCGAGCCACACATGTCGCTGGTCAAGTTATCGGCACGTGCCAATTGCAAATCGCCGGAGCTACCAGGAATTTTGTACTGGCGTTGCCAGTCGATAGGAAGAAACGGGTTTGACTGCGGTGCTTCAGGCCAATTGCGATTATTGAGCCCGGCCACCCAGACCTGATCGAAGCGCAGACCGTAGGCTTCTTCGGGCTGCATCACCTGAACAGACACCTCCGGTAAACGAGGCCTGAACCTGGTCGACTGCAATATTCTGTGCAAATACCCAAGAGCCTTGGAAGCGTTACACACCGGAGCGAGAAATTCCAAACCACTGAGCTCGTTCAGGGCATCACGAAACTTCTCTGCAGCCTGATGCTCGACAATGGTCGGATTAACGTCGCCCGGCCAACCCGCAACATTGAGAATGTTTTTAAATAGTTCTGCCCAAAACGACATCGGGTGAGAACCCTTCGACGTTTCGATGAGAGGCTTCAAATTAGTAAGCACAGAGCTCAACACTGAATTGGCCGCGTCGGGGTCGTGTTTCTGCGCGTACTTCTCCAACAATTTGTGCAGTTCGCCCGGATAGAGCTGATCGACATTGTTTTGCCTGAGCCATAGCTCAAGCCTTGCGCGTAGCGGTTGTTCGGCGCCCGCTGCGCGAAGGAAAGGAGAACGCAGGAAACTGCTGGCGTCGACGAACTGAGCGGAGGTTAGTGCAAAACGAAGGATGACCATAGCTCCTTCCACGCGCTTGCGTCGGATCAGAAGACGATCAACGCTCATGCTGTAAGGACGTGTCACCAAACTACTGGTCGGCAACGACGAGCCAGGAGACAGCACGTTATCGAATATTCGCTGTACCGTGTCGCGGTTACGCTCCAACTCTGGAATCAGTATGCCGGTTACGGTCTCTTGTTCCGCATCCAGTTTCGAGCGCACCCACAAAGCGGCCGCCTGCAACTCTTGCTCAGCGTCAGCAAACTGCGAGCTGATCAGTTCCGCTTTAACGCGTTTCGGTCGAATAAGCTGAAACTTGGTTCCCAGGTTTTCGAAGGTCTTTAGTAGCACACGTTGCTGCGGCGTAAACTGCTCGAAGCCGAACAGAAAAACTTCGGTGTCAGGCGCCACGGCTCCCGCTCGAATCGCTGGCGATACGGTGTCGGAAAGACGGGCGTTATCGAGCCACCCGCGTTTTACGGTCATGTCGTGATATTGACGCATCCACTTTGAAAACACCCGGACATCGCGTGTAGGAAACTGCGCCGTTTTCGGATCGGGCAAGCGCCACGCCTGAATGAGTTGCCACGCGTTGCGCGCTCGCATCACAGTCCCGCTAATATTATCGAGAAGTTGCGTTTCAGCGCTTTGGGTAATGACCTTTTCCCAAATTAACTGTTCCTGACCAGTCGTTAATAGCTGCCGCTGTCCTGTGGGAGAAAGATACCCCGACCACATGATTTCGTTTGATAGATACTCAACCCACTCGACCCAGGTAGACACCCGCGGTGTGTGCCATGCACTCACTTCGTCTTTGCGTTTGATACGTGCAAAAGCGTAGCGAAGATATCTTGATTGAGTGCGCTGGGAAGTAACCACCCGAACGCCACGGTTCATCGCTTCAAAAAGCTCAGGCCCAAGCAGATTTTCAGACATGAGAACCCGGAGGTGGCACCGCCCGAAGCGCTGGTTCTTGCGACGCCGTATGCTCAAGCTGGGTTTCTATTTTCTTGAATATTTCTCGCAGAGCCCTGGCACGGGGTAGTAGCGTAATTCGAAAATGTGTGCTGTAAGGGACGTTGAAGCTGCATCCTGGAGCTAACAATACGTGCTGATGTTCAAGCAGATCCAGAGCAAACCGGTAGTCATCAAACGCAGGAATAGTTTCCTGATTCACTCCGATAAAGGCGTACATCGCTCCTTTCGGTGCGACGACATCAAGAAACTGGCTGTCCTCAACCGATTCAATTATCGCGGCCCTCGATTCATAGAGACGTCCTGACGGCTGAGTTAACTCACCAATGCTCTGATAACCTCCCAATGCCGTCTGCACGGCCCACTGAGCAGGAACGTTTGCACACAGCCTTAACGAAGCAAGAAGTTCGAGTGCGTTAATGTAGTCTGCGGCCAATTCCGTGTCTCCTGAAATAACCGCCCAACCTACACGGTAGCCGCAGGCTCTATAGACTTTCGAAAGTCCTGAATACGTAATACAAACGCCCTCTTGAACCAGCGTTGCCATGGGCGTGTGGACAGCGTCCTCGTAGAGCATTTGATCGTAAATTTCATCGCTCATGATCAGCAGACCGTGGGCTTGTGCAAGCTCAACCATTGACTGCAATACAGCCTCGGAATAAACAGCGCCAGTGGGGTTGTTAGGGTTAATTACAACCAGTGCGCGGGTACGCGGCGTAATTTGCGCTTCGATATCTTCAATGCGCGGGATGAAATCATTTTTCGGTAAACACGGGTAGTGGCGTGCCACGCCGCCGTTCAGATTGGTGGCCGCCGTCCACAGAGGATAGTCCGGCGCGGGAATGAGCACTTCATCACCTGGCGCCAACAGAGCCCGCAGCGTCAGGTCAATTAGCTCGCTAACACCATTACCGATGAAAACGCGCTCGACACTGACCCCTGTAACACCACGACTTTGCTGCTGCATGACAACAGCCTCGCGTGCAGGAAAGATACCCTTCTGGTGACAATACGCCTCGCTGCTACGCAGGTTTTCGATCATCGCAAGACGCATGGTTTCGGGCGTGCGAAACCCGAATTGCCCCGGGTTGCCGATGTTGAGCTTGGTGATTTCGTAGCCCTGACGCTCAAGTTCCTGGGCACGATTAGCCAATGCGCCACGAATTTCGTAGCGCACGTCGGCCACAGCAGGACTGATTGAAACTGGCTTATTCACGTCGCATCACCTCTGGTACGAGTATACGCAAAACCTTGGGAACTGTGCGCGCGAAAGTTACTGTAGTCCGTGCCCTGCTTACAGCGATGAAGCAGCGCAAGTGTTGACGCATCACGGTCTTTGATAGGCGCTTCACCGGTCATCATCGGTAGCAGTTCAGAGGCAAGCTGTTTACCGAGCTCAACACCGAACTGATCAAAAGAGTTGATACCGAGGAGTCGACCTATGACGAATATTTTGTGCTCGTAGGCGGCCACTAGCATACCGAGCGCACCCGGTGTGAGCTCGTCTAGCAGCAAAGTCGTGCTGGGTCGATTGCCGGGGCAGCGCTGGTGCTCTCGAAGCTCGTCGGGTGCCGAGTCGGCCGTTTTCCCACACAACAGCGCTTCGCTTTGCGCGATTGCGTGAGTCAAGAGCCGTCGATGACTGTCAGGACGCGCGTGCCGGCTCTTAACCGCCACGACGAAATCGACAGGCACGGCCTCGGTCCCCTGATGTAGAAGCTGAAAGTAGGCGTGCTGGGAATCGGTTCCGGCTGTCCCCCACACCACCGGCGCCGACGGCGTTTTGAGCGGTGAGCCGTCTGCCATAACACGCTTGCCGTTACTCTCCATTTCAGCCTGCTGTAAATACTGTGGCAACAAATCGAGAAAATGTGCGTACGGCACTACCGCCTGCGACTCGAACTCCAT
>QIGP01000240.1 GCA_003228965.1 Gammaproteobacteria bacterium | reverse complement strand
GGCTACCGGCTGGCAGTCGGTGAACATCCCACAGCGCTGCAGGTTCGAATACTTCGTCCGTGTTACCGGCGATCTCCATGCGGTGTTTTACGTAGGCTATGGTTTCTTCGGCGTTCAGGTTTTCAAGGTGGTAACGGCCGGTAATGCGCTGAGCCAGCTGGCGTAGATCGTTACGTGCCAGCGTGTCTCTAAGCTCGGGTTGGCCTACCAGAATAATTTGCAGCAACTTTTCTTTGCTGGTTTCAAGGTTGGTAAGAAGGCGCAATTGTTCGAGTACGTCGCTGTCGAGATTTTGCGCTTCGTCGACCAGAAGCACAGTGCGACGCCCCCGGGTATGAGATTCGAGCAGGTGCACGTTAAGCGCATCGACCAATTCTTTGGTGGTGGCTTCCAGGCTAGGCGACTCGATGCCGAGCTCGCTAAAAATGGTGGTCAGAAATTCAGGCACGCTCAGTCGCGGATTGAGTACCACGGCGAGGTCAACGGTGTCAGGTAGACGGTCTAGCAGGCAGCGAGTTAGCGTTGTCTTGCCCGTGCCTACTTCACCCGTCAGCTGAATAAATCCACCGCTTTCGGTTACCCCATAGACCAAATGCGCCAGCGCTTCGGCGTGACGTTCGGACAAAAACAAAAAACTCGGGTCGGGCGTGATCGAAAAGGGTTTTTCGGTCAGCCCAAAAAACTTGGTGTACACGTGGGGCTCAACTTACCTGGCTCAGCTTAATGCTGACCCTCCATGGTACCTGCTAGCGTATGCGGTTGCCACGCTTTACGACGTCGGATCCGAATTTTTCGCGAATACTATCAAGAACTTGATCCACGCCCTGGTTGTCTTCAGGACTATCAAACAGACCCATTTGTCGTTCTTCTTGCAATCCGGCGATGCCGACGCCGAGCAGCCGCACCGCTGCGTCCGGGTAGTCGGCGCGCCAGTCGCGTAGCATCTCGCGGGCGCGGCCGCCGATGGCGTCGCTTGAGTTGGAGGCCGGTTGCAACTGCATTTGCCGGGTCAAGGTGGTGAAATCGGGCATGCGAACTTTGATCATAACCACGGAGCCCAGCAGGTTTTTCTTGCGCGCTCGCTCAGCTGTGCGATCGGCCAGGAGAATCAGTTCCTGCTCCATTTCCCTGGCTGAGGTCAGGTTTTCAGCAAAGGTGTTTTCGGCGCTGATGGATTTGTCGCCACGAGACGGCACCACTTCACGGTCATCGATTCCGGCGGCACGCTGTTTTATGCGCATGGCGTAACGACCGAATACGGCGGACAGCGCCGCATCGGGTGCTGTACGCAAATCTTTGATTGTAGAAACTCTAATGGAGCGAAGTCGTTTGACTGTTTTGCGCCCGATACCTGGAATGGTGCTGGCGGGCATAGGATCCAGAGTTTGGCTAATGGTGTCGCCAAACAGCATGCACAGGCCGTCGGGCTTAAGCAGGTCGGAGGCGATTTTGGCGACGAGTTTGTTCGGACCGACACCCACAGAAGCCGTTAATTGAGTTTGTTCGTGTATTCGATCTTTAATCAGGCGAGCGCGCTGCTCGATAATGTCGTGGATGCCAGGTTCCTCACTGAAATCAAGGAAAGCCTCGTCCAGAGACAAGCCTTCGTAAACCGGCGTGAGTTCTTTAAATATGGCGAAAATATCTTTTGAGACGAGGCGATAGTAATCAAGGCGTGGTTTGACAAAAATGGCGTCGGGGCAGCGTCTTAGCGCCTCACGGCCTGGCATGGCGGAACGTACCCCGAACTTGCGCGACTCGTAGCTCGCTGCGGCCACAACTGCGCGTGGCCCGCCTCCGCCGACCACAACAGGCTTGCCACGGTAGTCGGGATTATCGCGTTGCTCGATAGACGCGTAAAACGCATCCATGTCGACATGCATGATCACGCGATTGGTGCGGTTCTTGCTCATATTCCATGAACGGCAGCAGCGGCTACCGTAAAAAATACAAAAACAAACGAAACCAGCACGAAGAATGAGAAGCACAGTGCAATCCATTTCGCGAGCGTGAAGAAAAATCCTTGTCCGTAGACCACGCGCATGGATTTGAAGAAATAGTAAATGGTGTAAAGGAAGCCAAGGGGTATCAAAACGTTGCTAACGCCAACACCAATGCCAGCAAGGTCCGCAAGCTTTGTGATGCCCGTTAACAGGACGGTAAACAAAAACAAAAAGGAATAGTTGTGAACATAGTAAAGCAGGTGTTCGACGTAGTAGCGCCCGGCGAACAGGTACAATAATTTGTTCGCGAAGGCCATAAGAGGCAGCAGGATGAAAAGTGTTTTTGGCAGGCTGTCGACCAATTCACCGAGGAAATCCAGCAACCCGCCCCACGTTGAAATAGAGATGCAACCTCGATATAGCGGTACCCGTAAGAACTCCATAGAAAAGATATTTTCCGGGTTGAGAATCTCTTCGCACTTCGTCGCTGCTTGAAACTCGTCCATATCATCGGCAGTGTCGTTCTCGTCATTGTCACTTTCTTCTGCGTCACCTGTATTTGATTCGATTGAGTCAGGAATATTTGCATCAGTCGTATCGGTCGCGACGCGCTCTACTTCCGATAGTTGAGGTCCACTGTCGACGTCAACTACTTCCCGGTTGGACATAGTTACTGTGGAAATGTCGTCATCAATAGCTTCAACTTCGTCGGATTCATCGGCTGATGGGGCGTCGTGGCTAGCTGTGGCGTTGTTTCTCTTTTCACTAATTTGGGTAAGAATTTTAGTGAATTCCCTACTCGTTGCAGCGGTAACCCCAGTGTCCAGTCCTTGCGTAAATACTGATGTTTCGTCGCTCTTCAGGGAATCAATGGCTGCGGATACTTCGTCTATGTAACTTCGCGGCGATATGGATACAAGCAGGAAGAAAATGATGCTGCTGATCAGGTACAAGCGCACGGGTGGTAAGTAACGTTCGCGCCTACCGTCCATGAATGATTTGGTTAGCTCACCTGGGCGCGCGAATAACGGCCACAGCGTGCGCCACAATCTTGACTCTATATCGAATATACCTTCAATGAGTTCGCCGGCTAGCAGAAACAGTGACACGACACGACGCTGTCTGCGTTGACCGCAAATATGACAATACCTGGATTCAAGCGTCGTTCCGCAGTTCATGCACGCCGGTCCTTTCGGCGGCGGCTCTGGCGCGTTCGGCTCATCTTGCGGAGCGTCAGGTTGTAAAGGAGGAATGATCACGGATTATGTCGCAGTTAACGGCGTTGAGTCGAGTTATGTTACGAGTCTATCACCTATTTCAGATATTTCGTCACATCACCTGCACCTGCAAAAACGATTGTGTTAGCGTCAATGTACTTCGTAACGACTGGTGAAACATGAATAATAATAAACCACCTCAATCGATTGTCGAACAGCCACAAGATTCTGCTGATTACTATCGCGATTTATGTTCCAAGCTGAGTAATCAGCTTAAACAAAGCAATCAGCGTCAGCGCCAAACGCTGCTCGATGTTCGACGTGCCAAATTAACCAACACACTCACACGACATTTATTTCGACTCAAAGCGGCACGCTATTCCGCCGGGCAGGTAGCCGAGCGTGTGCTGTCTTCGCTGGCTCGTTACATGGGCGTCGAATGTGGTGCGCTGTATGCGAAGGCCACACACGAAGCTGGTTTTAAAACGCTGGCTTACGTTGGCTTCGCCATTGAAGAGGCGTGCGACTTGTCGCGTAAATCGGCGATGCCTGAATTCGTGTGCACTGACGAAGGCCGGGATGCGCCTGGTGTTTGCGAATTTTTGCAAGGACTGACCCATGCCGATAAAACGGTGTGGTGTTTCCATCAAGGGAGCGGGCTTGCCGTGTTACTGGGTAGCCGAGCTAGCGATGAGGCCGATGGGTGGGATCTGTCTATTGACGATCGCGAAATGCTGCACTCGCTGCTTGAACTTATTGCCAACATTGTTAATGACGCTGGCAGTCGAGTAGAGGCCAGTCATGAGTTGCTGGATCCTCTCACCGGTCTTCCGAATCGGCACATGCTGATTGATCACCTCGAACGCGATTCTCGTCAAGGTCGGAGACTCGCAACGTCTTCTACGGCTGTCTTGTATCTGGACGTCGATCGGTTTGCATTGGTTAACGAGCAGTTTGGCCACACCATTGGCGACAAGGTTCTTGTTGCTATTGCTCACCGCCTGAAAGCTCTGTTGCGTCCGGGCGATATGATGGCTCGAATCGGTGTTGACGAGTTTGCCATTTTGGCGCCAGGTCAACGCATTGGTACCGACGCTGAGCTGATTGCCAATCGTATACTGGAAAATTTCCGCAAGCCTATGCGTGTTGCTGGCCACTCGTTCTATGTAAGTCTCAGTATCGGCATTGCCGAAACGGTGCCCGAACGCGCCGCCATTGAATCTCTTAAAGACGCAAATCTTGCCATGTTCGACGCCAAGACTAAAGGTGGCGCTACATACGTGACCTACGGTTACGGCTTGCGACATCCGAGTCCTTCCGATATTCGACTTGAAGATGAATTACGGGAGGCTCTTGCCAAGCAGGAGTTGAGCTTATTCTATCAACCCATTTTTTCTCTTCAGTCCAATGCCATTGTCGCGCTTGAGGCGTTGCTAAGGTGGCATCACCCGACGCGTGGTATCTTGCTGCCTAAAGATTTTATGAGCGTGGCACAGCAGTCACAGCTTGCTCTGGATATTGGCGACTGGGTTATTGGAAAAGTTGTTCGCGACATGAATATCTGGTCCAGCGAAAACGAGGTTCACAAGTCCATTAGCGTGTGCATTAACATTGATGAGTCGCAGTTTGTGCAAAGTGACTTTGTTGCCAACCTTGGTGCGAGTTTGAAACGCGGCAACATCGACCCTCAACGCATTCGATTGGAAATGAGCGAGCGTACGCTTCAGGCGTGTCGTATGATTGAGAAAACAGTGCTAGGCAGTTTGCGCGATATGGGTGTGAAGCTCATGCTCGACGATTTCGGCACCGGTAGTTCTTCGCTAGAGCGGCTTCAGTCGCTGCCTATCGATACCATCAAAATCGACGGAAATTTCGTACGCAAAATGAACAGCAGCAGCCGTAACAGTCGTTTGCTGAACGCCATGGTTAGTTTGGCTAAAAATTTGAATAAACAAATTGTTGCCGAAGGCGTAGAAGATTCGAACCAGGTTGCCCAACTACGAGAAATGGGTTGTGACTTCATTCAAGGCTACGTGCTTGGCAAGCCGCTGGCGGCGTCTCGTATTGGTCATTTCCTGAATCAGCAAGAGTCGGCAACCGGCACCTACTGACTATGGTGAGAGTTCGGCATGTAGTAGAAATCTCGATTTAATTGCCTCCTGCCGCATCGATAAAAGAACCGGTGACGTAGGAGGCTTCTTGTGAAAGTAGCCACGCGGTCGCGTTGGCTATTTCTTCACAAGTGCCGCCACGCTTCATTGGGACCTCGTCTTTGAGGTGTTCGATGCGATCAGGTTCGCCGCCATAGGCATGCATGTCGGTGTAGATAAGCCCGGGTCGAACGCTGTTTACCCTGATGCCTTCGCCTGCCACTTCTTTGGCAAGACCTCGTGTTAGTGAATCCAGAGCGCCTTTTGACGCCGCGTAATCGACGTACTCTCCGGGCGATCCTGTCTGGGCGGCAACTGACGATACATTGACAATGGCACCACCCGTGCCACCGTGTGCCGTCGACATGCGATTGACGGCCTCGCGGAGGCTGTGTGAAAACACCTGCTCGTCATTGCGAGCCCGCAGACCGCGGGTGTGGCAATCTCCGTCCGGTTGCTGCGCACCCGCTTGGTCCGAAGGACCAAGCATGGAAGTACTCTTGGGGTGCGAATTCAATCGGTTATGTCACGTTGCGTCAAGAGATTGCCGCGCGCTTCGCGCTCGCAATGACGAAGTGAAAGTTTTCACACAGCCTCCGCGGGCGCAAAGGAACGCGCTTGTTACATTATTAGCAAGAATCCAGTTGATGGGTTCTGCCGTGAGGTGTTCTACGCGCGTCTGGGTCGACTGTACGGCCGCGTTGTTGACTAGAGTTGAGAGCCTGCCGAACTCCTGATCAAGTGTATTAAACAAACGTAAGACGTCTTCTTCCAGGGGAAGGTCAAAGCTTAACTCAAAAGGGGCCTGTGAAGACGGGCCGGCAGCCGTTGGGCCGACGTGTTCAGTCGGCCCAGCGAGCGTTAAGGTTCGGCGTGCAGGTCAGGCCTGCTCTCAAGCAGCCGTGTCGGTACGCATGCGCTGGGAGCGCGCGCCTTGTCCAGCCATCAGTTCTTCAGTAGAGAAGTCGTCTACAGCAACAAGAAACTGAATTTCGCTGTCGAACGCAAGGTATGTTTCTGCCTCGAGTTCGGTGAACACGTTTGCAGCAACTGCAGCGTGTACGATCGAAGGTGGCGCGCCGTCGGCAATTTGATCGTTTTTGATAGCAGTGCGTAGTTTCTTCTCAAGCGCCTCGTACCCATCGGCTTTACGCATTAGTTGGTCAATGCGTCCAGGTATGTTGTTTTCTAGCGGTGTTAGAAATACGCCGTCGACAAGCTTGTCCCGGGCTCCTGAGTCGCGAATCATTAGCTCGGCCACCTCGCGGTCAAGTGAGTCGGACGGCGCTGAGTACATGCGACCACGCGGGAACACCATGACACGCAAGGCCAACGCCAGTGAGCGATTTGGCAGGTTACGAATAACCCCGTGTAGTTGTTCTTGAGCGGTATACATAAAGTGACGAATGGCCCAGTCAACCACAGGAAGATCTTCGCTACGGCGGCCTTCATCTTCGAATTTCTTAAGCACACACGACGCGAAGTACAGGCAGCTTAAAATGTCGCCGAGTCGGCCGGACAGCATTTCGCGTTTTTTCAGGCTACCTTGCAGGCTCATCATGCAAGCGTCGGCAGCCAATGCGTAGGCCGAGCTGTATCGATTGATTTGTTGGTAGTAATGTTTGGTTGGGCCGTCGACAGGAACCGGCGTAAATCGCGAAGAAGTCATTGCAAGTACAAACGATCGGGTCGCATTGGCGTACGAGTTACCTATCATGCCAAACAGGTTTTTGTCGAAAGTATTCAGCGCTTCAAGACTGTCGTCGTTGCACGCTTCCATCAGGTTGAGCATGTACGGATGGCAGCGGATAGCGCCCTGACCAAAAATGATCAAAGACCGGGTCATGATGTTTGCGCCTTCCACCGTAATGCTAATGGGGACAGCTTGATAGCCGCGACCAAGGTAGTTGCTGGGTCCAAGACAAATCCCTTTGCCGCCGTGTATGTCCATGGCGTCGTTGGCAATCTGGCGCGCAAATTCAGTGCAGTGATATTTCAATATAGCGGACGGCACGCCGGGCTTTTCGCCACGGTCAATTTCACCACACGTGTATTTAACGGCTCCATCCATAGCGTAAGTGAGCCCTGCAATTCGTGCAATCAGTTCCTGCACGCCTTCGAATTTGCCGACCGGCAAATTAAATTGACGTCGAATGCGGCTATACGCGCCAGTTACCGCCAGTGCGCTCTTGGCACCACCCACCGCAGTGGAAGGTAGCGAAATCGAGCGGCCCACGGTTAAACATTCAACCAGCATACGCCAGCCTTGGCCTGCCATGTCCTGTCCACCGATGATGTAGCTAAGTGGAACAAATACGTTGTCGCCTTGCGTTGGCCCGTTTTGAAACGGCACGTTGAGCGGGAAGTGGCGGCGACCAGAAGTGACTCCCGGAAGTGTGGCGGGAATGAGAGCGCACGTAATGCCAAGGTCTTCGGTGTCGCCGATCAAGTTGTCCGGATCGTACATACGAAAAGCCAGGCCAATAACTGTGGCGACAGGCGCAAGTGTAATGTAACGCTTGTCCCAGTTAAGTCTTAAGCCCAGCACTTCTTCGCCTTCGAATGTGCCTTTACACACAATGCCCGTATCGGAGATGGACGTGGCGTCGGAACCCGCCCGAGGACTGGTCAAGCCAAAGCAGGGAATCTCTTCGCCAACGGCTAGTCGTGGTAAATAGTAATTTTTTTGCTCTTCGGTACCGTAGTGCATGAGCAACTCACCGGGGCCGAGCGAATTTGGTACGGCCACGGTAGACGACACAACGGTGCTGCGACCGGTTAGTTTTGCAATGACAGCTGAATGGGCCTGAGCCGAAAACTCAAGACCGTTGTAGGCTTTGGGAATGATCATGGCGAAGAATTTTTTCTCTTTAAGAAAAGTCCAGAGCTCTTCGGGCAAATCAGCCAGTTCGTGAGTAATTTGCCACTCGTCGATCATGGCACATGCTTCTTCAACGGGGCCATCCAGGAACGCCTGCTCTTCGGCAGAAAGTGAGGGTTTGGGGGCGCCAAGAAGTTTGTTCCAGTCAGGATTACCAGAGAACAGGTCGCCGTCCCAGCCGACCGTTCCGGCATCCAGTGCCGTACGTTCAGTTGATGACATTTCCGGCAAGGCTGTGCGCATCATCGAAAGAGCTGGCGTGCTTAGTCGAGTTTTGCGCCAGTCGTTCTGATTGAGCATGATCAAAATGCCCACAGGAATGAGCAATATGAGGTTCCAAAGAAAGCCGCCGTCGCCGAGCACCCAGTACGCAAGGCAAAGGCCAGCCGCCGCCATAGTTGCGGTTTTTAAACTTGTCCGGGTGTAACCAAGAGCCAATGCGCCGCCAATAACGGCTAGTAACCAAAACAGTGTCGACATGTAACGTTTCCTCCAGAATCACCACGTGGGTGTTGCTTGCCTGGATCAGGCAGCTAGTTGGGCACTATATAGAGAATGGTGCATCGCCGCAATTGACAATAATCTCAATATAGAAAAATTATATAGAAAACAATACTTTGCAAATAAATAGAATCGTTTCACAGGTTTAGATTGCGCAAAATATGGGCAAAAAAAGACCACTTTTCCAAGCGGCCTCGTATTTTGTCAGCACAAATCTCTGCTCGATAGAAACGTAAATCAGGCACTCATAAGAGGTGAGCTACACCGTCGCGCTCTTCTTGTAGCTCGGCGCGCGTGGCGTCCATACGTTCTCGACTGAAGTCGTCGATTTCAAGACCCTGAACAATTTCGTACTGGCCGTTTTTGCAGGTCACGGGGAAGGAGTAGATCACGCCTTCAGCAATACCGTAGCTGCCGTCGGAAGGAATGGCCATGCTGACCCAGTCTCCGTCAACTGTGCCAAGTGCCCAGTCACGTACGTGGTCAATGGCTGCAGAAGCGGCTGACGCGGCTGATGAAGCGCCGCGGGCCTTAATAATGGCCGCACCACGTTTTTGTACCGTTGGGATAAAGTCGTCGCGGGTCCAGTCCTGGTCTACGAGAGACATAGCGTTAGCCCCATTAACGACACAGTGGTTAATGTCGGGATATTGAGTCGCCGAGTGATTACCCCAAATAGTCATGTGCTTAATGTCGTTAATGTGTTTGCCGGTTTTTTCAGCCAGCTGGCTTAGAGCGCGGTTGTGATCAAGTCGCGTCATAGCGGTGAAGTTGGCCGGGTTAATGTCGGGGGCATTTTGCTGGGTGATCAACGCGTTTGTGTTGGCTGGATTGCCAACAACCAGCACTTTAATGTCGCGACTGGCGTGCCTGTTAATTGCTTTGCCCTGGCCAGAGAAGATTTTGGCGTTAGCTTCCAGCAAGTCTTTGCGTTCCATTCCAGGTCCGCGAGGACGAGCGCCTACTAACAGTGCGTAGTCGGCGTCATTAAAACCTGCGTTGGGATCATCGGTTGCGACAATGCCTGCAAGCGTTGGAAACGCGCAATCATTGAGTTCCATGACTACGCCGTTCAGAGCGTCAAGCGCTGGAGTAATTTCCAGCAGACTTAGAATTACTGGTTGATCGGGGCCAAGCAGCTGACCTGATCCGATGCGAAACGCTAACTGGTAACCAATTTGACCGGCGGCACCGGTAATGGCTACAACGACGGGCTTTTTCATGGTGGACTCCAAATGGGTGTCGTCAAAGACTCGAAGAGGGCGCTGATTCTATCACCACCGCTCTTATTCGGGGACCTTTTTAAACGGCAATGAACAGACCTGAGTCTCACTTTTGCTTTGGAATTGTCAGCGGCAGTATTTCAATCATCACGATGTCCGGATACAGCTGTTGATAGACCGCTAAATGCGTGCAAGCCTGAACGTAGTTGTTTTGCTCGGCCAAATTTCGAATGTAGCCTGGCCAGGACACTGCGTCTAGTGGCGGTTCCAGGTTGCGGGCGTCTACTTTGGCCGATTCTACGTTATCGGCGTCGATGTTCATGACTTCCAGATCGCACACATAAACATCTGGCTCATCAGAAACGGGTTTGGCCGCGACAGCTGTTTCTCCAGCGGACGAGTGGCCAACGTCGGGTGCCAGTCCTTGTTCAGACTCATTGCGCTTGGAAGGCTCCTTCGCTGACAGACGCGCACTCGGGTCGGTGATGTTTCCGGGTATCCGACTGCCCGTTACAATCACTTCCTGAAATTCACTTTCCTCAGTTTCTGAATCCGATGCGTCTTGCGCAATGGGCGCAGGCGGTGTCACCGGATTTGCTATTCTGGGCAATGTTGATGCCCTTGCTGGCGGGGCGACTACGGGCACAACCGATTTCGGCGGCGGCAAACGCCGGTTCGATTCAGAAGGAAGCGTCTCGGCAACAGGTTCGGTTACGTCGCGCATTGGACCATCGGATCGTGTGCTATTGGCGATAACAGCATTGGAACTTCTGGATAGTTTCCGCAGTTCGGGCTCGTCGAGTCGAACAGATCGTTCCAGCAACCCATCTACCTGTTTCTTTTGCTCGCTCAGTTCACGCTTTGCCCCGAATCGTTCTATTTGCTGTTGGATTGCTTCGGATGATCGGTCTCTCTTTTCTTGTCGCATCTGACGAAGTAGCTGGCCGACATCCATGTCGGTTTCAGACCTACCACCGGATTTATTCATCTTCTCGTCCTGCTCCACATCGGGCTCTACTGATGAGAATGTGACGGCGGCAGGTTTCGGTGCGTTAGAAGTGTAGTCTTTAGCAGAATCGTCTGGCGCTGCCACGGTTTCTGCTGAAACCTGCGATTCAGGCTGGTTGGTCGGTACCGCGACCGACTGACCGGCTTGTGAATAAATATCCGGTGCGCTGGAGTAGTCTTTCAAATTCACAGCAAGATTTACTCCAAGAAATAAAGTAGCGGCGAGCCCGACGGGCGCAATCCAGACTGGCCGCCTACGCTTTGGCACAACGGCAGCCTCGGCCTGAGCAAGAATGGCTGCATCCAGATCTACGGATGGTCCGTCATTCTGCGTCGACTTATAAAGGTCACTGATTTCTGCGTCCATTGGAGGGTCGTTTCTAATACTCATAAGTAAGCCTGCTGTTCTTCGGCAAGTGCTGCACGCAGTTTTTGCGTGGCATAGCGCAATCGACTTTTGACTGTTTCACGTCCCACGCCAAGGACCTCGCCAATTTCTACCAATGAAAGACCGCCTTCTTCTTTTAACAAGAAAGCGCTGCGCTGGTCTTCAGGAAGCTGTTCAATAGCCTGAAGTAGTCGTTGCCGTAGTGACGCCGCGTCGGCGAGTTGATCCTGAGAAGGTTCGTGCGACCTGATGCTGATAGGTTCTTCGTCGTTATTAACAGCGACGAGATAGGGCGTTCTGACTTTCTTGCGCCCGTAGTCCATCAGTAAATTGTGTGCAATGTGATAGAGCCATGTCGTGAATTTTGCTTTGGCCTCGTAGCGTTCGCGCGCCTTGATGACTCGTGTCCAGGTTTCTTGAAAAAGCTCATCGGCCTGTTCGGCCACGCCGCACTGGCGTTTGAAGTATCGGTGGAGCGGGGCCTTGTGGCGCGCGTACAGTTCGCCGAACGCGGCGGCGTCACCGCCGCCGTAAGCTGTCATCAATTCGTGGTCAGAGCGCTGGCCTTCCATGGCCTGTACTTTAAGCAAGCCAGACGCTGATGAACACCTTTGAGCTGAACTAAATCTCAACAAATGTCTTAATCCGCACGTTCAGTCGGTTTGAGCAACACGGCCACCAGGCATTCCCTCGAGCAGTTCGCTGGCCGTGTTGACCAGGTCGATAAACTCGTGACGATAGCCATGTTTGTCCTGGGCCAGGGCGCTACGAGCTAATGCGTCAATATCTTCCATTGAGTAGTCGCCAAGGTAGGTGCTGCCATTGAGGAGTTGACCAAAGGCGGCGACCGAGGCGCTAAAACGCAAATTGTCGCTGGTGCTTCGCAGAGGTTTTAAGTCTGACTGGAAAATTGGCTGGCT
>QIGP01000116.1 GCA_003228965.1 Gammaproteobacteria bacterium | reverse complement strand
ATATGTATTCCATGCTTCGTCCAAATCGGCGTTTTTCAAAAGCTCTGCAAGCTTTTCTTCATTGGCGCGAATTTGTTCCTGCCGCTGACGACCTTCCTGCTCACCTCTTAGAGTGGAAATTTGCACGCGAGTTTCGGTGAGTACATTCTGCTGACCAATTACGGCCTCTCCCGACACAATTAATGCGTTCGCCTCATCCCAGCGCGCGATCTGAGCAAGCGTCATCGCTTCTGCCGAAACACGATCGGCAATTCGGCCCTGTGACTGTTCGAGGAAAACCGCGACTTCGTCTACTCCACCAAATTTTTCGTTAAGCTCGGCAAGTTGCACCGTCACCGCGTCGATATCACCTTTACCGAACGCTGCCTGTGACAGACGCTGATCTACACGGTCCTGCATATCCTGTATTTCCTGCGCTCGTAGTTCCTGCACGGCCAGAGTCTTTTGATTGTCGACTTTCGCGATCTCTGCCTGAACGTCAGCAAGTACCGCCCTTGAAGGATTCAATTCAACCGCCTTACCGGCAAGCTCGCGTGCTTCAGCCCATGCATTGGTAGACCGTGCCAGGCGAGCTGCGGTGATATAACCGTTGGCAATGCGATCGTTGGCCGCAGCAATAACCGCCTCATCCGCACCTGAACTACGTAATTTAGCAAGCTCCGAGAGCGCACTGTTATTTCTGGGCTGATCAAGCCGGCCGTCGGCAATAGCTTTATCCAGTGCCGCTACGAGCGTGTCAATGCCGACCTCAAAATCACGGCGACTGGCCGCAATCATTTCGCTTTGTGTCTCGACAAAATCTTCGGCCACTATACCGTCAACCTGAGTCAGGAATACCGTAGCTGCATCCCAATCACGAGCGCCGATATCGTTACTAACCTGTCTTGATACCATCGATTGAACGCGCGATTGCACTTGTCGCAACGTCTTACTGGCTGGCTGTAATCGGGCCAGTTCGCGAATGTCCTGCCGGACTTGTGCACTTTCGACGTCTTCCGCGTCCAGCCTCCGTACGCCCAAATGTTCAATGGCTTTTTCTAATGCAGCAATTTCAGAAGCGCGCTCAATTGTGTTTCGTTGCGTAGTGACTTCGTCCTGAACATTTATAAGGTTCGAATCATCAGGCGCAAGTTCCAAGCCTGCTGTGATAAACCTCTGGGCCAAATCAAATTGCAGTGTCTCAGCGGCGACACGCGCTTCAACGGCGAGTGCCTGCGGCAGCCGGGCATCGTTTAGCAACTGATCATTCGGATCGATTTGCGCCACAATCTCCCGTAAATCGTATATGTCGTCCCCGTCTTCCGGGAGTAGCTGACGAGAGGCCAAAAACCCGTCATAGTCATCGGAAAGTTGTGCCTGCAATTCCTGGCGGTCTCTCTCGACCTGTTCCTGAATATTAATGACGCGACTGGAGTCTTTGTACAGGCCGTTTAATTCGTCCAGTAGTGTTCTCGCTGAAGGGTAATCGTACAAATTGGAATCCCGATTGAAGGCGTTACCAATTTGAGTATCGTAACTGGCAATAACTTGATCGCTGGAGTTACTTAATAAAATCTGCCTGTCGTTGGGCTCAAGCTCCTCCAACCTGGCGATCGCCTCTGATACTTCGGTAAATTCTTCACTAACCAGACCGGCACCGATACTTTCAAGGTTTCTGCCGTAAAGGTAGTTTGGCACTACAACAAGCGCCAATACAACCACGGCAGCCACTGCAAGCGTGGCCGCTCCTACCTTAAGCCACTTATTCGTTTCGCGCGGGTTGAGCTCTTCTAAAAAACGAAATGCGGTAGGCGTGCGTTTTTCCCGGGTCAGCGCCAGACCTCGCTGCAACGCATTGAAACGATTTCGCGATAGTCCCTTGATTGGTTTTGGTACCAGACCCTTCTTCGTAGCTTCCGATGCCGATAACTTGTCATACGGATGCCGCCCTGAGAGCAACTCGTACGTGCTGCACGCTAGCGCATAGATATCGTCGCGCTGATCAGGTTCTTCACCGTCGATCATTTCGCACGTGGCATAGGCTGGAGTCAGCGCACCGAGTGTGCCTGCATCGAACCTGGTCTCCTCGCCTTGTAGATCACCGCTGCGTTTTGCAGCCCGTGCTATTCCGAAATCGAAAACTTTGACGTTGCCGTTTTTTGTGTGAAAGCAATTTCCGGGTTTGAAATCCGAGTGAATAATGTTTTTACGATGAGCGTAGTCCAGCGCGAGACACATGCCTTTAATAATGGGCAGGGCTTCTTCCCAGTCCAGGCCCCGGCCTTTATGCCGTCGGACCAGCTCATCTAGCGGCTCTCCAACCAACAGCTCCATGGTCATGTAAACATTGCCGCCATCACGATCAAAGTCATGCACGTTGACAATATTCGGATGCGCCAGATCTTGGGCTTTACGCGATTCGCGCTGCAGGGCCTTCAACGACTCAGGGTGTTTTTTAAATTCTTCGTTAAGAACTTTAAGCGCTACGTAGGGATTGCGATCCTGCGCTTCTTGTTTTCTTCTGTCGCACGCTTTGTACACCATGCCCATGCCGCCGCGACCAATCAGCTCCTCCAGGACAAAGCGGTCCTTGATTACAGAACCCGTTGTGAGCGGCTCGCCCAACGAACCTGAGTCGGTCGACGTCCATCCTGACGGGCTGCCCCAACTTGATCCCGTACCTGTGAACGGTGCGTGCGTACCGGTGGGGGCATAGGTGCCTCTTTGCGAGCGATGGCCGGTAGTAGAGGGTGGCCGAAAACGCGTCTCACCATCGCCACCGCCGGGTCCGCCCGGACCTTCAGTTGAAGGGCCCTGGGTGGCCCCGCGCCGTGGGGACGGACCCTGGGTAGGTATGCGAAATACTGTTTTATTGGCATCCTCTTCATCCTCGGGAAGATTGCTGTCTATAGGAGGGGCATGGGGTGCCAGACCACTAGTGGATGGTGTCGCCGGTGACCCTTCGTCAGAAGCGTTGTCAACGGCTGCCAATGGATCCAACTCTTCGGCTCTTGCATCTGACTGAGCCGAAGACTCTTCGACCGAATCAGAAGAGCCTGGCCACTCACCGGCCGCTGAGTCCGAGGGTCTTTCATTGTCCGTCTGCTCAGTGGGTGAAGGTGTGCAATATTCTAGTGGCTGGGTTAGCGCGTCGCGGAACATTGAGTAGTGCTGAGGGATTAAGTGACGTGAGGAGTAAAGCTTGTTTAGCTGTTGCACACAGTTTTGAGTCAACTCAGGATGGGCAGTGATCAGCTCAGCGAGATCCTGCTGTCCCTGTTCTGCGGTCCTGCGGCCTTTTATAAAATCAACCAGTATCTTTTTAAATCTTTCCATAGTAAGGGTTGGTTAATTCCTGTCAATTCGGGTTATTGGATTTAGGCAGACTGAAATCCACCACTGCAACACTTACATTGTCAGCAGCTTCACCTTCTAGCACGCGCTGGACAAGTGTACGCGCGGAATCGCCACACGACTCAATCGCAAGACACTCGGCTATGCCATTAGCATCAAGATCTTTGAGCAATCCATCTGAACAAAGCAGATATCGATCGCCGTCCTGCAACTGTTCAATTTCCATATCGAGTTGAAACGTCTCCGACCCCCCTACCGCACGTGTAATGACATTCGCAAGAGGATGGAATTCGGCGTCTTCGCGTAAAATTTCGCCTCGCTCAACCAACTCCTCGACCTGGCTATGGTCCCTCGAAGTCTGCTGAAGCTTACCATCGCGATAGCGATAGACGCGACTGTCTCCAGCCCACAAACACACACAGAATCGGTTAAACCCGATTAACAAGGCGACAGTACACCCAATGGTTTTGGGTTTGCCGTCCTCATCACACATATCGAAAAGTGTCTTGTTGACGTTAATCAGTCGGTCTTCAATTTCATCGATCATTTCGGCAGGATGATTATGGGTATTAACTTCACTTAGCGATGTCACTACCATTTTGCTGGCAACATCACCGGCGGAGTGACCACCCATGCCGTCGGCAACCGCCCACAATCCTTTCCAGGGTAATTCCAGGCACGCATCTTCATTGATCCGGCGTACTTTACCGGCATGCGTTAATGTAGCTGAAGTCCATTGGAATTTGTTTTCGGTCATGCGTCGATTATCTCCTGCAGACTATCGCTCTGTGTAACCGAGTCCGCAGATCCAAAGGTTCGCCAACTTGACTCTCGCCATCGACCGTCAAGCATAGCCGTAAAAGATTCGGGTTTCGGCAAGCCAGGGGACACCAGTAAACTAGGCGGAATTAACTCTGAGCCACCGGTCCACCACAAACTATAGTTTCCAAAGCGATCTTTTGTAAGCACCTCCGCTACCGACTCCAAGGCGTCGTCGGCACGATCAACGGCACTGAGCTTAATTTGCCAACCGCTGCGCATTGTACTGACATCCTGATCCAGAGCAAAGACCTCACCGGCTTCTGCACATGGACCAAGGTCTGCGACGGTTTGCGTAAATTGCTCCACGCTAAAGCCTTTTTCTTCCAACGCCGACAGAAGCGTAGTCTCTGCTCGATCAAACCAATTGTGTGCCTTAATCATGGCGAAAGAGGATGCACCATCTGGCATTGGTGCGGCGAGTGTCAATGGAAAGTAACGACCGACTCGATCCACACTTGGAATCATCACACCGCTCCACCCCTGAGTGCCGCCGATACCTTGAAACAAAGTGAATCGCCATACCGGACTGTGCAAATAGATGTCCAACCAATGCTCACCGAGGTGCGACTTACTGCTTGCAATGGACTCTTGCAACCACCCGTCCCACACTTTGACAAACGAACCGGGCAGCTGGCGCTGCACAAAATCACCCAGAGCGGGCAGCTTGCCGAAAAACCCGGGCGTTAAATCGACGACGTCACTCACAACCGCTCCGGACAGGAAAAACCAACCAGATCGCTAATCTCGAACGGGTTGTAGCTGCTTTTTGGATTGAGTTCGAAACTCGCTTGGCGGGAACCAATGCTGAAGGTAACTTCATAGCGATCGTTTGAACCGCCAGCCGCCATCATATTGGCTGACTCCAATAGTCTAAACAGTCCCCAATCGCCGTCTTCCTCACGGGCCGAAGGCCGCGGTGACTGGGGCACTAACTCAATGCGAATCCCGGACGAATCGGGTCCCGGCCACGCAAATTGTTTGGTTTGCGCGGGGCCGTGATCGTAGCTGATTTTCTGTTCGCCAAGCATCAATGTCAGCTTGGTAATAGACATATCCATATCCAGGGGTTTAATGCCAAAGCGTACCTGCGGAGAGTTGCCGGATGCTCGGAAGTAGGCCTTGCGAATGCGTTCAGCTCGTTCGAACTGGGCCAGCGCTGCCTTGTTGGCACCGCGCATTTCAGATTTCCACGACCACGGACGCCGCGAAGTATTGACGTATTCTTCAAGGTGTGTGGTGAAAAAGCTATCCATGTCACCGCCGTTTCCAAAGAAATCACCGAAATCATCCAGCTTGATTTCCTGCCGGGCAGAACGACTAAAAGGGTAACGACTGGCAATCGTGTCGTTACATCGATCGTAGGCTTCGCTGCGCCACAGTTCATTCAGATAGGCACGTGTTCCTCGCGACACGGCCATGCTGGCACTCGCAACAAGTCCACCGACAGCCTCTTTTACCATGGGGTCCTGCCCCTGCGTCTTACGATTCAGCTCAGCCGCAACGCTCGCCATTGCTCCTGAGTGCTCAGCAGTCATTTTTGCCTGATCCGAAGACTGCTCAATTTCATCGAGCATGACATACAGTTCAGCAAGCAGTGCAAGCACTTCATCAAAAATTGAATCGCCGTTTTCAGAATCGGTCATCGCTGACAGTTTACCCAGCTTCTTGCCACCCATATTAGCCATTGCGCGTTGCCTCGGAGTCATTGAAACACGAGGTATGCGTGGACCACTACGTCCCGTAACACTGCGAATTTTGCTTTCTATGCTACGTTCGGTGTTGCGTAGTTTTTTTGCCGCGTCGGAAATTTTGCTTCCGGCGCCTTCCTCTTCGCGCTCGAGCGTAATCTCCAGCAACACGGCATCAACAAGCTTGCGCAGGGGCGACTGCTTTTCGTGTGACAATATGCGCAAGGTCCGCACCGTTTCCTCCAGGCTGCTTGGCGTAATAATAGACAAATCGGCCAATAGCTCGGAGTAGTTGTCTTCGTAGTCCGACAGATAGAGTTCAAGTACCTCACCTCTCAACTGTTCTTTATCCACATCTTCAACTATATCTTCACCAAGCACCCAGATATCCTTGCCGAGGTCCTGCGCTTCCTCACCGCTTATTTTTTCGAAATACTCGTGGAAGCCATTGTAGGTGTACAGCCCGTCTATGCCGTCGGTTAGTGCCTTGCCGCTCTTACGGCGAAACACAATTCCGGCGTCGCTACCACTGACCCGTTTGATGGTAAAGCCTGGAATTTCACTGGCACTGGCTCGCTGACGTATGCGTGCGTAAACCCGCCGCGCAGGAGACACGCGACGCGCGTCGCGCCTGGCACGCTCAATCAGATTGTCGTCCAGGACGTCTGGCAAGACACCTGGCATGTTGCCGACCAGCGCAAGTGCATGTCGATTAAGGTCGTCCATTTGTTCACGTGTTGTCGAAGCTGGCAAATCGTCTTCCCACAACACTTTCCAAACGGTACGCACAAATACCGGATCAAAGTTTTCGTGATCCAACATCAGGTAGGCCTTCAAAGAGTTAAACAGCATCTCGGAGTTATCCCAGCCCCGACGCAGTTGCACTTCCTGGTCGAGCTTTACTCGCGGCAGAAACTCGTTGCCAAGCAGTCTCTTGTAGGCATTGTCGGCTGAGCGCCCGATACGTTTGCCCTGGTAAAGACCAAAGCCATGTAGCCACGGTGCACCCGAGTCTCGATCGGCATACCCACCGGGCATTTGTTCAATTTGGTTTAACAAAGGCAACGTGTCCAATGGATGGTTTTGCTTTGCATCCAAAGTTGCCGAAGTTTCCTGCAGATCGACCGTTAGCGTGGAAACGTCCTGCACCAGACTGCGATTGTTCATATAGCTTACGGACCAGACAAGAATCGAACCGATTGTCGCAAGCACAACAGCCGCGTACGAAGCCCGCTGTAGCCACGCACGCTGAACCTCCAGCTTGCGATTGGTGCCTGCAAGTTCTGATTCTTTAAACGCTACTTTCTTCAGCAGATCGCCTATAAAATAGCTGCGTCCCTGGCCTCCGTGGCTCGCCACAGCCTGGCGCTCGATGCCAAAGGAGCGTGCCATCGAGCCGAGCAAGCGATCGATGGGTGTACCTTCCTGGGTACCACTGCTGAAGTACATTCCACGCCACATAAACGGCTCGTCGTACCGGCTGGGTTTGAAAATTTTCATCAGGAAATCGTTCACAACGGGCTTAAGTGAACTGACCTGGCGTGGGAAACCAAATATTTGCGCACGCCGCTGTACGTCTTGCTCCTGGTTCAGTCGTTGCGAGAGTCGTTCATTTAATCGATTGACCAAGCCGTCGAACTCACCGCTGAATGCTCCGTCAAAATCGAACTCCGTGTCCTTGTCCAGTAAAGGCAGAGTAAAACCCCAAACCTGCTCACGATCGCCCTGACCCAGATCGTCGAAGTACTCCATAAAACCACTTATCAGGTCAGCTTTGGTGAGCATTACGTAGACTGGAAACCGAATACCGAAACGTTCGTATAACTCTTTAATGCGAGCTTTAATAGAAGCCGCATGCGCGGCACGTTCAGCGTCGTTCAGTGTTAACAAGTCCTGCACACTGATAGCAATAAACACGCCATTAATGGGGCGACGCTTTCGATGGCGCTTGAGTAAATCTAAAAAGCCAAACCACGCCGTGCTATCGGTTTCTGCGTCGCTGTCTTGCGTGGTGTAGCGGCCTGCAGTGTCAAGTAACACCGCCTCATTGGTAAACCACCAGTCGCAATTGCGCGTGCCACCGACACCTTGAAGCGCCTCTTTGCCGTACTGCTCCGCCAACGGAAAATCCAGTCCTGAATTGACCAGCGCCGTGGTTTTGCCAGACCCGGGAGGCCCGATAATAATGTACCAGGGCATTTCATAAAGAGACGTTTTACCGTCACCGGATTTTTTAAGCAGCTTTACCGCCTCTTCAAAGCGACCTTTTAAAAGCTCAACTTCCTCTTCACCTTGATCGGGTGTGTTCGGTGTTTCGGCCTCAACAATCCCCTCAACGATGTCCGAACTGGCTTTGTCCGACCGAAATTTCTTCCAAACCGCCCGAGCAATCATCAACACCGCTACAACGCCGATAAATATCAAGCGCCGGCTTTCTGGCTCCAGAAAATAACTCTCCCCGAAGGCCAGAAGAGGACCGAAAAACCAGATGAGAAACGCCAGCGCCAGAAAACCCAGCAAGCCAATGACCCACGGGTTAATGAAGATTGACAGCACTTTTTTCATGATGGCTCCCTTGCCATTACACTATTGGCCACGAGCGCTTAAGGTTATTTCAACCCGACGATTAAGCGCTCGATTTTCCCGTGTATTGTTTTCAACGAGAGGCTCTATTGCACCGCGCCCCTCAGCATTCATGCGATTTTCAGCAACACCGTATTGTCCGAGCTTATTTAAAATGCCGTCGGCCCGCGCTTGCGAAAGATCGAAATTGCTTGGAAATTTCAGTTTCAAACTGCCCGTGATTGGAATGTTGTCAGTGTGACCGGCAATAGCAACACGCCCACTTTCCGTATTGAGTGCGTCTGCAACTCTTTGCAGCAGGGCTTGTTTTGAACGAGTGACCGTTGCACTTCCGGTCGCAAACAGTCCCTTACCGCGTAAAGTAATGATGCTGCGCCCCGGCCGGTCCTCAACATCCACTACACCTTGTTCAATCTCAGGGGCTAAAAACTGTCGCAGGGTCAGTCGACGCGCACGGCTCTCTCGTTCACCTTCAACAGCAGCCTGAGCACGACCCATGGCCTGAAGCTCTTCGATAATCGGTGCGGACTCGTCGCTAAGCATGAATTTGAAACCCATAAATACGGCGAGTAAAATCGCTGCGGCCGCGGCGGCGACTGCCCACAATGGTACGAATTTTTGCAGTGGAGAGCGTAAGTCTTTTTCGCCTTGCCAGTGAGGTGATAGCTCCTGGTTTATGTCGCCACGCTGCATTCTTACGGTTTGATACAGACGGTCCTGAATGGTAGTCAGTTCCTGGCGCCCGCGATCTTCAACGCGGTACTTACCTTGAAAGCCCAGCACCAGAATCAGGTATTGCAGCTCGATGATATTAATGTTCTTAACCGGATCCTGGCCAACACGGTCCAAAATTGCGAAAAACTTTTCGCCGCCCCATCCTTCACGATGAAACGCGGACAGTAACGTTCGTTCTGCCCAGGGGCTGTTGGCACCCCAAGGCGTGCTCAGTACAACTTCGTCCAGAAAAGTGCACAGTGCATAGCGCCCAGCCAAAACAGATTCCGGCAGACAGCCACGCGAGCGAGCGGTCTCTTCAAACAATTTGATTTCGGCAGAAATATGTTGATTTAAACCCGCCGGGTCTGAATGTGATGTAGTACTTCTCAAGGTGCCTGCCAAGGCAAGCAATGAGCTTGCTGAGTCGACCAAAGGATTTAAGCCTGGAGTAACAACGCGTGTCGCACTCGCTCTTTGCGGGCGAGGCCCGGGGACAGACGGCGCGCGGGGAGGTGGCGACTGCGGTGTTGGTGTCGGTGCAGAACTACGACGTGCGCCCGGAGTCGGCTTTAGTACCGTACGGTCACTTTCTTCGTCATCAAAAAATGGGTCATCGGTTGTCATTAGCTTAGCCCCTGATTGCCCAGAACTCTAGCTGAACGCCTGGGAATTCACCGCCAAGATGCATGGCAAATCCTCCTGACTTTGATAGTTCATCCCACATTTTGCTAGAGCGATCCAACTCGAAGTATACGTTTCCGGTGTGGTAAGGAATTTGCCTGGGCGCTACCGGTAGTGGTCGTACTTGAATACCGGGTAGCTGCAGGTTTACTAGCTCCTTAATCTTTTCGACCGAGCCAATTTTAATTTGCATTGGCAACGAACTGCGAATTTGCTCGGTCGGCATATCGGCCGTCACGGCCAGTACAAATGAAGCGTCGCTCAGCAAGCTCTTGTCACCAACCCGGGCAACGCGGATACCGTATCGACGCTCTTTGAGATCGATGGGCACAGCATTTTGCTCGAGCACCATACTCAGCGATTCACGCAGAGCGTCTCTCACAGGCGCAAACGTAGCTTGCAAGTCGTCGTGACGGTAAGAAGGAAAACGTGCCGCACGTTTTGAAGCTGCAGTAAATGTCGCCAGTTCACCGGCAATTTGGACTAGCTCGCGGTACAGCTCTTCGGGATGTAAATCGGCCAGAGGCGCCAAATGTGCGACAAGGGGCTCGTAGCGATTTACTAATTGAAGCATTAAGAAATCGGACAGTTCGCCTGCACCCCGGCCTGAGCTGGTTGCACGTGTTGCCAGTGCTTCCCCACGATGATGTAACAGCCCTTGCAGTTCATTTACAAAACCCGACAACTGGTCGACGGCCTGGCAATCGAGCACGGACGGAATGAACTTGTCATCCAGTATTACCTGGTTGTCACTGCGCGCCTCGATAATTCTGGCCACACCAATGCTTGCGTACTCACCGCGCGGCTCGGATTCCAGCAAATAGCGCATGCGTAGACTTCCCACCTGTACCACCGCCGCATCAACCGATTGACGAGTGGCGTCACGAACTTCGTATTCCGAGGAAGTAAGCCTGGCTAAACCTTCTTCGTCGCGGCCGTCATCAATTTCAACGGTACCCGGTCGGCGCGCAGGTAAGCACAAATGTACAACGCTGTTGCGAATGTCGTCGGAAACGGTCATTGGCGGAGGCGGTGCGTAGTCGTCCGGAATACTAAAAGGCGTTCCATCAGGAAAGACGCCCGTTGCTCTTGCGATACTGAATTTGCCTATCGCCAGAAGCTCGTTGTCAATTTTGACTTCTTTGAAGCCCCATGATGCGGGACGCAAATGCGCGCAGCGCTGTTCTATGTAGTGCTCTAAATACCGATCATGTTGTTGAAAGTGCTGAGGGCGAAGAAACAGGCCTTCAGACCAAACAACTTTATTGTTCCAGGACATGCAATACTCCGTATTATTTTTCCGGCTTGGCGAATTTCAACGATATAGTCCGATCCTCGACGTTAACCAACATCTGGCGCTTGTCAAAAAACTTGATGAGTTTTTCCTCGGGTAGTGCCACCGAAGTACGCCAGATAGCATTTTCTATATCGCGAAACGCCGCGAGTACACCAATTACGCGGGTAGCCGGATCAAACTCAGCCTCCAACAACTCGGTTGCACCTGGCTGCATCACCACTTCCTGAAACGATAGCAGGTCACCCGCTAACTCGGCTTCCGCGCCGTTATACAGTGCGAAAAAATCGGCCACTTCAAACGCCCCGGGTGTCTTTAACTGATAGATGCGTACTCTGACGGGTTTGGAGGCGCCGTGCCGATCCGGATTTAACGTGCTGGACGCAGAAATTTGCGCCTTCATAACACTGGGTTCGGGTGGCTTGCTGGCGCACGCGACGAGCGTAAGCAGCAACAGACTAACGAGAAAATTCCTGGGATATCGAATGTACATATCTATCCTTAACGTGAAATGCAGGCCCGCAAGCACCACATTGTTGATGTCAACTACGATAATTTATCAATTTGGTCCTGGTAGGCCTTGGCGAAATCTTCTCCGTACAATGCGAGTATGTCAGATTGAGAATCGCCTGAAAGCTGCTTGTACCGGTCTTCATACATTTCCCAGTATTTGGACTTACCCATTAACGAGGCAATTGGGCTGTGTTTTAAGTTCTTCTTGAACTGATCTTCCAGATTCTCTGGATCAAATTGTTCCAAAATGGAGGCAAGCGCAGCGCTCATTCCAGCCATCATTGCCATCTGGTGCGCCTTAATATCTTCAATCGCCTCGCGTAGCGCTTCAACCGGCGCCATGTAGCCGTGTTCCTGGGGAAACAAAAGCTTCGTCAAGGCTTCGTCGGTACTCACGGAAAACTTCAAAGGATTGTTCTTGGCCGATTGAATGACTGTTCTTGCAATACGTAGTTCGCTTTTCAGTTCATCACGTGCCCGCAGCACTTCCATCATGCCTTCGACCATTTCGCGAAACACGCCGCCGGCTAGTTGGAAGATCGCGTTGGCAGCCTGAGGCGGCATGCGCGAAGGATCGACTCCTGCCGCTGTTAATAAACGCTCC
>QIGP01000056.1 GCA_003228965.1 Gammaproteobacteria bacterium | reverse complement strand
CGCGGCTTGAAAACGGTAAGCACCTCAAAGAACTGTGGGGTGGTGAGCCGCACACAACCAACAACCGAATGGAGCTCAGCGCTGTGATTGAAGCCGTGTCGGTGCTTAATCGACGCTGCGAAATTACCATCGTGACTGACTCGAAATACGTGATGCAGGGCGTTACTCAGTGGATGGCCAACTGGAAGCGTCGCGGTTGGCTGACCGCTGCAAAAAAACCGGTCAAGAACAAGGATTTGTGGGAACGGCTTGATCGCGTCTTGCAAGGCCACGACGTGCACTGGCGTTGGGTTAAAGGCCACTCGGGAGATCCCGGTAACGAGCACGCCGATGAGCTTGCCAACCGGGGCATTGACGAACTGATAGCCTGATAAGCCAGACTGACTGTGCACAGCGTCCGAATGGCCGACAGGCAGGAAGTTCGATCCTTCCTTGCGACTATAAAGGGCACCTCTAACGCTCAAATACCCATTGATTGATCAGGTAAGAACACAATGAGACAAATTGTTCTGGATACGGAAACCACAGGCCTCAATCCCGATCAGGGCCATCGCATCATTGAAATTGGTTGCGTAGAGCTGGTTAATCGGCGCGCAACGGGTAAAACGTATCACGTGTATCTCAACCCGGAACGCGAGATCGACGAAGGCGCCATCGCCGTTCACGGATTGAGCAGCGAATTTTTGTCCGATAAGCCTCGATTTAACGCTGTTGTCGATGAGTTTTTGGACTTCATCGACGAAGCCCAGCTACTCATACACAACGCACCTTTCGATATCGGCTTTCTGGATATGGAGCTTCGGCGTTTGAAGAAGCCCTACGCGTTTATGCAAGCTCGCTGCGACGTGGTCGATACGCTGGTGCTGGCACGCAAACAACATCCCGGGCAGCGCAACTCGCTGGACGCCCTGTGTAAGCGATATTTCATAGACAACAGCGGTCGCACGCTTCACGGCGCTTTACTCGATTCCCAGTTACTCGGCGAAATGTACCTGGCGATGACCGGAGGGCAGCGCAAGCTGCTACTTAACGAAGACGCCGACGGTAGCAACGGCCAAGCCAACGCCTCCCGGCGCCCTGTGAGTCGAGACGGCCTGGTATTCGCTGTGCAGGCGGCAAACTCGGAAGAGCTGGGCGCCCACGAGCAAAAACTCGACCAAATCGAGCAGTCCTGCGGCGGCCCCAGCGTCTGGCGCTCTCTCGAGGATAATGCCTGATCCTCTGGCTATCTTTACCGCAAATCCTCTGGTCGGCGCCCCCTCGCGCGGGTGCCTGGAAGAGTCAGCCTCTACCAGTTCTCGTTTTTGCACAAATCATTCTTTGGTACATGGTCCGGGGCCGATAATCAGCATATAATCCGTGGCTTATCAGGATTTTGAGTAACATAAGGTGAGGGCTTCATGACTACCCATCACGGATCTAACCAGGGAATGTTAAATGCGCTGCGGGACAATTTTTTTGGGAAGTCCCCCGAGTGGTACAAAATGTTGATCGTCGGATTTCTCGTCGTCAACATGATTGTGTACTACTTAAGTGTTAAGCGAATATTAAAATATTAGTAAGGACAGACAATGACAGATTTGAAAGACATTCGAATTGGTGTGGTAGGGCTAGGCTATGTGGGTTTACCGCTGGCTGTGTCCTTTGGCAACAAATACCCGACCTTGGGATTTGATATAAATACAGCCCGCATCGCCGAATTGAATCGCGGTGAAGACAATACGCTTGAAGTCGAGCCCGATGAGTTGAAAGCGTCTAAACATCTGACGTTTAGTGCCGAGCCCAACGATCTGGCCGATTGCAATATTTTGATTGCCACGGTACCGACGCCGATCGATGAGCATAAGCGTCCAGACCTGTCGCCACTTGAATCGGCTAGCCGCACCCTGGGTGCGCAACTTAAGAAAGGCGACATTGTTGTTTACGAGTCCACGGTGTACCCGGGTGCTACGGAAGAAGTTTGTGTGCCTATTCTGGAACACATCTCGGGACTCGAGTTTAATAAAGACTTTTTTGTCGGCTATAGTCCTGAACGGATTAACCCAGGCGACAAAGAGCACCGACTCGAAACAATTTTGAAAGTGACTTCGGGCTCAACCCCTGAAATTGCGGACAAAGTTGATGCGTTGTACGCCTCGATCATTACAGCAGGCACCTATAAAGCCTCGTCCATTCGCGTAGCGGAAGCGGCTAAAGTCATCGAAAACACTCAGCGAGACGTAAACATTGCGCTGATTAACGAGCTGGCTCTTATTTTCAATCGACTTGGTATCGATACCGGTGAAGTGCTGGCAGCAGCGGGAACCAAATGGAACTTTTTGCCGTTCCGTCCAGGTTTGGTTGGCGGTCACTGCATTGGCGTCGACCCCTACTACCTCACACACAAGTCTCAGGAAATGGGGTATCACCCGGAAATGATCCTTGCGGGACGTCGCATTAACGACAACATGGGTATTTACGTAGTGTCGCAAGTTACTCGCCTCATGACGCGAAAGCGCATTCACGTGGTAGGTTCCGATGTGCTTATTCTTGGTTTTACCTTCAAAGAGAACTGCCCTGATGTGCGCAATACTCGTGTGATTGATATGGTACGAGAGCTCGAGTCGTTTGATGCCAATGTTGACGTTTACGATCCGTGGGCGAGCAGCGCTCAAACAGAACATGAGTACGGAGTTTCGTTGGTGCCTGAGCTTAAACCGGAATCGTACGACGCAATAATTTTGGCAGTGTCTCATAAAGAGTTCATCGAAATGGGCGTTGAAGCAGTTCATAAACTTGGGCGAGACAATCACGTCTTGTTCGACATCAAACACTTGTTTGCCCCGACTGACGTCGATGGCAGACTATAATTTCTGAGTAAACACTATGAAGTATTTGGTAACCGGGGCAGCCGGATTCATCGGTAGTCACGTGACAAAATCGTTGCTTGCGCGCGGCGATTCTGTAGTGGGGTTGGATAACCTCAGCGACTACTACGATGTCAACCTTAAAAAGGCCCGACTCACCCAGTTCACCGACAACAGCAATTTCACGTTTGAGAGGGTTGACCTGATTGATCGTGCTGAAATGGAACGCGTGTTTGGCGAACATAAATTTGATCGGGTTATCCACTTGGCCGCTCAGGCTGGTGTGCGCTACTCGATTGAAAATCCGCACGCTTACGTGGCAGCAAATCTTGTAGGCTATTTACACGTTATCGAAGGTTGTCGCCACCACGAGGTGGAACATCTGGTCTACGCATCAACCAGTTCGGTTTACGGCGCGCATACGAACATGCCGTTTTCGGTTACTAAAAGTGTGGATCACCCGCTGACACTCTACGCGGCGACCAAGAAAGCGAACGAACTGATTGCGCATTCTTACTCAAATTTGTACAATATTCCGACGACGGGACTACGCTTTTTTACGGTGTACGGACCCTGGGGTCGTCCCGATATGGCGCTGTTTTTGTTTGCCAAGAACATCCTTGAAGGCAAGCCTATTGATGTCTTTAACTACGGTAAACACCGTCGCGATTTCACCTACGTTGACGACATTGTTGAAGGGGTCATTCGTACTAGCGACAACGTGGCTCAGACCAATCCCGACTGGGATAGCGATAACCCTGATCCAAGCTGTAGCTCGGCGCCGTACCGCGTTTACAACATAGGCAACAATCAGCCTGTAGAGCTGATGAAATATGTCTCGGTGCTTGAAGACTGTCTGGGGCGCAAAGCGGAAATTAATTTCTTGCCGCTACAACCAGGTGACGTGCCGGAAACATATGCTGACGTGTCCGAATTAATCAGCGACGTGGGCTACAAGCCCGACACAACAGTGGAGGTCGGGGTCGAGAATTTCGTCAGGTGGTATCGCGACTATTACGGTGCCTGATTCGTTTCGAATCGCGCTGCAATGGACGTCGCTGTTAGCGACTTATTCTCCTCCAGGTAAGCAATGAAAGTTACTGTTTTTGGTTCAGGCTACGTAGGCCTGGTGACGGGTGCCTGTCTGGCAGAGACGGGCAATAATGTCGTCTGTGTTGACATTGACCACGAAAAAATTTCGATGCTTAAGCGCGGGCAAATCCCGCTCTACGAGCCCGGTCTTCAGGAGATCGTCACGCGCAATATCGAATCCGGGCGACTCACTTTTACTACTGTGGCACGGGAAGGGGTCGAACACGGTCTGTTCCAGTTTATCGCCGTTGGTACACCTCCTACCGAAGAGGGCTCGGCCGATTTCAGCTACGTAATGAGTGTAGCGGAAACAATTGGACGCTATGCTAACGATTACAAAGTCGTTGTTAATAAATCGACGGTACCCGTGGGTACCGCAGCACGCGTTCGCGAGGTTATTGATCAGGTGTTGGAAGAGCGCGGTATAGAGCTCGATTTAGACGTGGCCTCTAACCCCGAGTTTCTCAAAGAGGGTGCAGCCGTTACCGATTTCATGCGCCCCGATCGAATTATTGTCGGAATCAACAATCCGCGCACGGGCGAGCTGTTCCGCACGCTCTACGATCCTTTTACGCGTAATCGTGACCGCTTGATCATGATGGACATAAAGTCTGCAGAGCTAACCAAGTATGCGGCCAACGCCATGCTTGCAACCAAGATCAGCTTTATGAACGAAGTCGCGAACGTGGCTGAAAAAGTAGGTGCCGACATAGAACAGGTTCGTTTAGGTATTGGCGCCGATCCGCGTATTGGCTATCACTTTATTTATCCGGGGTGTGGTTTTGGTGGGTCGTGTTTTCCCAAAGACATTGAGGCGTTGATTGGTTCCGCTGCTGAAGTCGGCAACAACATGCAGCTTTTGAAGGCTGTGCGTGACGTTAACGACCAACAAAAACATGTTCTGTTCGGCAAGATTGAACGCTATTTTGACGGCGATTTGAAAGGAAAGACTATTGCCATGTGGGGCTTGGCGTTCAAGCCAAATACAGACGATTTACGCGAAGCGCCGAGCATTACGCTGCTTGAGTCGTTGTGGGCGGCCGGCGCCAACGTCAGGGCCTACGATCCGGTGGCAAGTGACAAAGCGAAGGCGATGTTTAAAGGCCGGGACGATCTTGAAATTGTTACCAGTGCCATGGATGCGCTGGATGGCGCCGACGCACTAGCGTTGGTCACAGAGTGGACCGAGTTTCGCAGCCCCGATTTTGCCAGAATGAGCGAACTGCTGTTATCACCTGTAGTGTTTGACGGACGTAATGTCTACGAACCTTCGATGATGAGCAAACACGGCTTTACCTATTTCGGTATTGGCAGAGGCGAACAAATTTAGCTTGTTCACCCTGGGTTATTCAAGTTTGACCACTGTCGCGAAAAAAACGTTTTACGAGGAACTTATTGATGATTATTCCAGTAGTACTATCTGGCGGTTCAGGCACTCGATTGTGGCCGTTGTCGCGAGGCCTCTACCCAAAGCAGTTGCTGCCTCTGGTGACCGAAAACACCATGCTTCAAGACACGCTTGGTCGACTGGATGGCATGGATGATTGCAGTGCACCCCTCATTGTTTGTAACGAAGCACACCGTTTTCTGGTGGCAGAACAGCTACGCCAAATTGACTGCACTCCTTCTGGAATTGTGCTCGAACCGTTGGGCCGTAATACGGCGCCAGCGGTTGCTGTAGCGGCTATGCAGCTGATTATTACCAGCGACCAGGATGCCCATGACCTGGTCATGCTCGTACTGCCAGCCGACCACGTCATTCACGATACCGATGCGTTCCAAAAGGCCGTTGAAGCAGGATATATGCAGGCGTCCAACGGCAAGCTCGTTACCTTTGGTATTGTTCCCGACCAGCCTGAAACCGGCTACGGCTACATAAAAAAGGGGCCATCGGCGGGCGGCACTGCGTGTGAAGTTGACGAGTTTGTTGAGAAACCAGATGGTGCAACGGCGGCCGAGTACCTCACGTCCGGACGATATTTGTGGAACAGCGGCATGTTCATGTTTCGCGTCAACCAATATTTGGAAGAGCTCGAGCAATTCGCACCAGAAATGGTGATGGCGTGTCGTAAGGCCGTGACAGAGGCGCGCAAAGATCTCGATTTTATTCGGCTCGGAGTTGAGTCATTTAGCGCTTCACCTTCGGACTCGATTGACTACGCGTTGATGGAGAAGACTACCAATGCTGTTGTAGTGCCGCTCGACGCGGGCTGGAGCGACGTTGGCAACTGGGCGAGTTTGCATGCGAGCAAAGCGGCGGACGAAAATAACAATGTAGTTGTTGGCGATGTGGTGCTCGAAGGTTGCGACAACTGCTACGCCCATTCAACAACTCGCATGGTGGCCGCTGTAGGTCTGTCCAACCATGTGATTGTGGAAACGGCGGACGCCGTTATGGTGGCGCCAAAAGGTCGCTCGCAGGACGTTAAGCGCATAGTGGAGCACCTTAAAGCAAAAGGGCGAGAAGAGGTTAGCCTTCATCGCGAAGTATTCAGGCCGTGGGGCTCTTACGACAGCATCGACAATGGCAATCGCTACCAGGTTAAGCGACTTACTGTGAAGCCCGGGGCCGTGCTGTCTTTGCAAATGCATCACCATCGTGCCGAGCACTGGATTGTAGTTACAGGTACCGCCGAAATAACCCGAGGCGATGAAACGTTCATGTTGAGCGAAAATCAGTCTACATACATTCCTTTGGGCACTGTCCACAGAATTGCCAATCCTGGAAAAGTGCCGCTGGAAATAATTGAAGTGCAATCCGGTAGCTACCTGGGCGAAGACGACATTGTGCGCTACGAAGATACTTATGGCCGCGCTGGGCGCACCGACTAAACGGAGAGAGTACTAGTGAAACCAATTACCATTAACTGTTTCAAGGCCTACGATGTTCGTGGCCGATTGCCAGATGAGCTGAATGAGTCGGTGGTCTATCGCATAGGGCGGGCCTACGTCGATTTTTTACAGCCGACGAGCGTTGTCGTTGGCAGAGATATCCGTGAATCCAGTGAGCGGCTGACCCAGGCACTAATCGATGGTCTGACCGACGGCGGTACTGATGTATTGGATATTGGTTTGTGTGGCACCGAAGAGGTTTACTTCGCGACCTTTAGTGAAGCTCTAGGCGGTGGCATCATGGTTACGGCCAGTCACAATCCTGCGGATTTCAACGGTCTTAAGTTCGTGCGCGAACAAAGTAAGCCGATTAGTGGTGAAAGCGGGTTGGAGGAAATACGTGCTCTTGCCGAAGCAGGGAAGTTTTTACCTGCAACCAAAGGTACGTGCAAGTCTCTAAATACCGATGCTAGCTATATTGAACACTTATTGGGCTACATTGACATTAGTGCTTTAAAGCCGCTCAAAATTGTGGTTAATCCTGGCAATGGTGGCGCAGGAAAGGTTGTCGATCTGCTTAGAGGGCACTTGCCGTTTGAGTTTGTTGAAGTTCACTATGAAGCCGACAGCAGTTTTCCTAACGGAGTGCCTAACCCATTATTGACGGAAAATCGTAGTGCGACCATCGATGCGATTAGAGCCCACGGAGCCGATCTCGGGATTGCGTGGGACGGCGATTATGATCGCTGCTTTTTCTTTGATGAGAAAGCAAACTTTGTCGAAGGCTACTATCTGGTTGGGCTACTTGGCAGTAGTTTTCTAAAGCAACAAAGTGGGCAGTCCATCGTGCATGATCCCAGGCTGACCTGGAACACGATCGACATAGCCAAAGAATTTGGTGGCACGGCAGTGCAAAGTAGAACAGGGCACGCGTTCTTGAAGAAGATAATGCGAGATGTCGACGCGGTTTACGGTGGCGAAATGAGTGCACATCATTACTTTCGCGATTTTGCCTATTGCGATAGCGGGATGATTCCGTGGTTATTGGTCAGTGAATTAATCAGTAAGTCGGGTAAGTCTTTGTCGCAGCTCGTGGGAGATCGTGTCCGCATGTTTCCAGCCAGCGGCGAAATTAATCGTACGGTTAAGGATGCTAAGGCGATGCTTGCGCTCATTGAGGAGCGTTACGCACCGCACGCGCTGATGGTCGAGCATGTAGACGGCCTCAGTATTGAGTATGCAGATTGGCGCTTCAATTTGCGCTCATCTAATACTGAGCCTGTGATGCGTCTGAACGTCGAAAGCAGAGGCGATACTGCGCTGATGCTCGAAAAAACCAATGAAATTCTGGGTATTCTGGATGCGGTGTAAAAGGCTACAGTTTTCGCGAGTGCCCGAAATCTAGGCTATATCTTCGTGATTCGGCCACTGCGTGCATCGGGACAGATACTGATTTCGAAGCATTTTCGTGCAGCTAAATCAGCTTCCAATGACTATTGTGGCTATAATGCCGATGAAATCCAAATCGATGGATTCAGAGGAAGGAAATCCGATATGAATTCTGTGCTCGCACGTTCTGTAGGGACACTGGCTCAAAAGTTACGCGATCTCCCTCGAGACGTAAAAAGACTACTAATTCTTACTGCGGATCTAATTATGATGCCGGCGGCGTTTTGGTGTGCAGCGGTGCTAAAAACCGAAAGCTTCACTCCTGAAGTCGTCAGTACGCTTTGGCTGTATCCAACGACATCCTTGCTGGCCCTGCCGGTATTTACCTATTTCGGATTGCATCGGGTGATCGTGCGTTTTGTCAGTACCAGTACACTCAAAGCAATATTAACTGCGGTTTTGATTTCTGTCGTTGCGTTTAGCCTACTGGCTAATGTTTTCTTGGGTGTCGGTCTCTCGATAGGTCTGTTGTGCCTTTACGGTATTTTTGCCTCACTCTTTGTTGCGGGTAGTCGGTTTGCCGTTCGCGGCTTGTTGCGCTCACGTGATAGTAGTCGAATTCGGGTCGCTATTTATGGCGCTGGTCAAGCTGGCGCCCAATTAGCAGCGTCACTTATGGGTAGTGAGAAATTTCGCCCAGTAGCTTTTTTTGACGAAATGCGATCACTGCATGGAAGTGCTGCAAATGGCCTTCAGGTTTATTCAACAGATAACCTGCCTCAGGTTGTTGATGAGCTCGACATATCGAAAATACTATTGGCGCTGCCTTCAGTTAGTCGGCGACGACGCCAAGAAATTATAGCTTCGCTTGAGCACTTACCAGTGCATATCAAGATCATGCCTGAGCTAGCAGATCTTGTGTCAGGTGCTACTCAGATTGATGATCTTCGCGATGTCGATGTCAACGATTTGTTGGATCGAGAGACGGTGCCTCCCAACGAGTCATTATTGAGGCAATGCTTGGAACACAAGGTTGTGATGGTTACCGGTGCTGGTGGGTCAATTGGTTCTGAGCTGTGCCGTCAAATTGTTAGTAAGCGGCCACAGAAACTGATTCTGTTCGAGAACAACGAGCTGGCACTTTACAGTATAGATCAAGAGCTAAATAGAGCTAAGCAATTTATGCAGGCGGACTACGAGATAATTCCGCTTCTCGGGTGCGTCCGTGATCGAGCAAGACTCAAGGACATCATGTCCATATATGGGGTGAATACGGTTTATCACGCAGCTGCGTACAAGCATGTTCCTGTTGTCGAAGGAAATATTATTTCCGGTACAGTGAATAATGTTATGGGAACCTATAATTGTGCATTAGCAGCTATCGATGCCAATGTCGAAAGGTTTGTGTTGGTGTCGACTGACAAAGCGGTAAATCCAACAAACGTAATGGGTGCGACCAAGCGCCTGGCGGAAATTATCTTGCAAGGTTTGGATGAGCGTGATAGTAAAACGCGGTTTTGCATGGTGCGATTTGGCAATGTATTAGCATCTAGTGGTTCTGTCGTACTGCTGTTTCGTAAGCAGATTAAATACGGTGGGCCGGTGACAGTGACACACCCGGAAATCATTCGTTACTTTATGACTATTCCAGAAGCTGCTCAGCTGGTCATTCAGGCTGGTGCTATGGGCCAGGGTGGTGACGTGTTTCTTCTTGATATGGGCAAGCCCGTCAGAATAGATGATTTGGCTCGTCGCATGGTCCATTTGATGGGGCGCACGGTGATGGATGAGGAAAACCCTGATGGCGATATTGAGATTCGCTACAGCGGTTTGAGGCCAGCTGAAAAGCTGTACGAAGAGCTACTGATCGGCAATCGAGTGATGGGAACCGAGCATCCGAAAATCATGCGCGCCCAGGAAAAGAGTTTACCTTGGGAAAAAATAGAAAAAATATTGCAGCGTATTCAGCACAGTGCGCAAACATTTGATGTTGAGGGCATGCTTAACGTTCTTAGCGTGGCTGTTGAAGAATATTCGCCGGACAAATACATTGTTGACCAGGTTTGGAAGGCCAGACGACACCGTGAAGTTGCGGCTGAAGTCACCCCTATTTCGTCGGTGAAACGAAAGAATTAATTCTGGTCTTTTGTCTGCAGGTAGCATTTGAAGCTGTCGCTCTGACGTGGTTTCCGCCGGGTAGTTCAGGTAAATAATTTGGTGGGCGATGCTGGGATTGAACCAGCGACCCCTGCCGTGTGAAGGCAGTGCTCTCCCGCTGAGCTAATCGCCCGTGTATATTTCAAGGCAGCCAAGTTTATGGGTCTTGGGATGCATCGTCAATGCGGGTAGAATCCCCCCTCCAGAAGTTTTCTTCGAACACCGCGGAATTTGCATGACATACAGAACTCGATTTGCCCCTAGCCCAACTGGCTATTTGCACGTGGGAGGCGCTCGTACGGCGCTTTATTGTTGGCTACAGGCTAAAAAACTGGATGGCGAATTCGTCCTTCGAATTGAAGATACCGACCGGGAGCGTTCAACTCAGGAAGCTGTAGATGCCATTCTTGAAAGCATGGAGTGGCTGGGGCTTGATTATGCCGAGGAGCCAGTCTTTCAAACGCAGCGATTCAGTCGTTATAAGCGAGTTACTGAAGAGCTCTTGGAAGAGGGTATGGCTTACTGTTGCTACTGTACGCATAAAGAATTAGAGCAAATGCGTGATGAACAACGGCAGGCTGGGCAAAAGCCGAAATATAACGGGCGCTGCCGCGACCGCGAGCATGCCGGAACCGGGCCATATGTCATTCGTTTTCGATCGCCACTAGATGGGGAGACCCGCTTTGTTGATCAGGTGCATGGCGAGCTTGCGTTTAATAATAATGAATTAGACGATTTGATTATTGTACGTAGCGACGGAACACCCACCTATAACTTAACGGTTGTAGTAGATGACGCTGATATGGAGATTACGCATGTAATCCGCGGAGACGACCATATCAATAACACACCCAAACAAATTAACATCTTTAACAGTATGGGAGTTGCGCCGCCGGTATACGCTCATGTACCGATGATACTTGGTGAAGACGGTAGCCGACTTTCAAAACGTCACGGCGCAGTGAGTGTGCTTCAGTATCGACAAGAGGGCTTTCTTCCTGAAGCACTTTTGAATTACTTGGTACGTCTAGGGTGGTCACACGGTGATAAAGAAATTTTTACTCTAGATGAGTTACAAACACTATTTGACGTTGAGAATGTGAATAGGTCGGCGTCGATTTTTGACCCCGCGAAGCTACTCTGGCTGAATAAACAACATATACAGAACATGTCGCCTTCGAAATTAGCGGTGCTTCTCGGTGATGAGTTATCGAAGCGAGGCACTACAGTCGACGATAGCCTTAATCTTGAAGCTGTCGCTCGAGAGTTTTCAACGCGAGCTTCGACTCTGTTGGAGTTGGCCGACGGTTGTGCATTCTTGTTTAACGATATTTCTGAGTATGATGCCAAAGCGGCAAAAGCACATCTTCGCCCTGTTATTCTTGAGCCACTGACCGAGCTTTTAGCACGGTTTGGCGAGTTAGCCGATTGGACAGAAGAAGGCGTTGAAAATACGGTGCAAACCATTGTGGAGAAATTCGAACTGAAGTTCCCTAAATTGGCTCAGCCGATTCGTGTAGCTGTCACCGGTAAGGCCAGTTCTCCCAGTATTGGCACTACGCTCGTCTTGCTGGGAAAAGATCGAACGATTGAGAGAGTTACAACCGCGTTAGAGTTTGTTGCGCAACGGGCCAAACAGTAGGCTGAGCGCGGCTCCCGGTTTTCACTATGCAATAACAGTGAGTTAATTTCGCTGCTGCCCACTCGATTGAGGCTTATTAATGAATGCAAGTTCGAAGCATGTACTGATCAGCTCTTCCACCAAATTAGATGCGGCCATTATCATGCGAGACCAGCAAGACATTGAGTGGTTCGTTCTGGCTAACGAGGCGGGCGACTGGGTGGGCGCTGTTCATCAGATGGAGCTGCCGCCCGTAACCAACTCAGGCGACTATTCCGGGAGTACGCTGAGCTCGCTGGCTACAGGAGAGATTGAAACTGTTGGAATATCCGAATCTATTGCTCGGATCAA
>QIGP01000073.1 GCA_003228965.1 Gammaproteobacteria bacterium | reverse complement strand
CCATAGGCATGGTCTTCCCAGACCATCATCACAATGTTGCTGCCAATTCGAGCGGCTGTTTCCATTTCCTGCACATTCATTAGAAAACCGGCGTCTCCGGCAATGCCCAATATTCTGCGTTCGGGCTCTACGATACCGGCTGCAATGGCGCCTGGCAGGGCAAAACCCATTGAGCAAAAGCCATTAGGTATTAGGCAGGTATTGGGTTCGTGGCACTGATAGTGCCGGGCAATCCACATTTTATGGGCTCCCACGTCTGACAACAAAATGTCTTTAGGTCCCATGATCTTGCGAGCATCCCAAAGGGCTTTTTGCGGTCGAATAGTGCCAACCGTTTCGTCGTCCTTGTACTCTTCGAAATCGGCAGTCATGGCAGCACGATTCTCTCGCTGTCCTGCAAAGTCGAAATTCGTTTTCCCGTGTGCGGTCAGGCGCTCATTAAGCATCCAAAGAGCGTGAGCAAGGTCACCCACAACTTCTGTTTCGGGATGATAGTGTTCGTCGATTTCGGCGGGCAGAAAGTCAGCGTGCAAAATTGTTTTGTTTTTCTGCCCGTTCCATAAATTAGGGTGGTACTCAACCATGTCAAACCCAAGTGTAATAACCAGATCTGCATCGTCTATCGCTTTGGAAATATGATCTTTCGCGCCGAGTCCTACGGTGTACAGGCAGTAGTCCGCATCCATATCGACACAGCCTTTCGCCATAAAGGTTGAGACGACACCAATGCCCGTGCTTTCGCAGAGTTTTCTAAGCTGCTTGCTGGCACGTCGACGAATACAGCCGTTACCCGCGATAATGACGGGCCGTTTGGCTGCCACCAACATGGCAAATGCCTGATCTATAATTTTATCGTCGGGCACTGATCGCCTAAATCGTCTTGGGGTCAGCGGTTCAGCACTCGTTTCCAATGTCGCTACGTCTTCGGGTAATTCAAGATGAACAGCGCCCGGCTTTTCACTACGCGCCACGCGTACCGCTTTACGTACAATTTCAGGAATGGTGTCGGGATTCAGTATGGTTGTACTCCACTTCGTTACAGGCTTGAACATACTTACGACGTCCATAATTTGGTGCGACTCTTTGTGTAAGCGGTCGGTCGAACCTTGCCCGGTAAGCACCAACATGGGCGCGCGGTCCATATTCGAGTCGGCGACACCAGTGATCAGGTTGGTGGCACCAGGTCCCAAGGTGCCCAGTGCACCAGCTGGATTGCCGGTCAATCGACCATAAATCTCAGCCATGAAGGCAGCGCCTTGTTCGTGTCGGGTGAGAATGAATTTTATCTTGGTCGACTTTTCCAGGGACATCATGAAGTCCGCATTCTCTTCGCCTGGTACACCAAATATGTACTCAACGCCTTCTTCTTCCAAGCATTTCACGAACAATTCAGATGCGTTCATGTTAGTTCCCCTAAGTGAGTTGATCGTTCGCAGTGTAACAGTCAGTAAAGACCACGGTGGGTCGGTAAATATTTCATGGCGTTCCATGCGCGTTAGCGATCAACATGGTTTCGTATCTCGTCATACTCCACCAGGTTGCTTACCTTGTAAGCAATATTTTGGTGTTCGTCAACCAAGGTTGTCGGCTGTATCAGCAAAACCTTTAACTTATTCAGTCTATTCAGGTTGGCGACCCGTTAACGGTTAGCGCCACCTGCGACACGGCGTCGCCAGATTTTTTTGATGGGTCGAATGTTGGGATATACCAGCTTATTTCTATGACATCCACGTGGGGTGAGTATTCAACGAGCTCAATTCCTAACCTGTATCCCGACCCGGAAACATATGCTGGTATTTTTGCCTGGGATACGGAGTCAGGTATGGGTTTTGAAGGTCAATACCCCTCACGTAGTTAGCGCCGAAGTATCAGACGGTCGCGACCGACAGTATTGGGCCCTTCGTACGCCAGGAGGGCCCAGTTCTGAGGATGGTTGGTTGCTTATCTCATGCAAAATCAGATATCGGAATATTTGAGGTATATAGCAATATTGCGAAGCGTCAAATAAAGCCTATACACAAGTTTCGATCCCTGGAGCTTGCTGAATCGGCACTCTGCGGGGCACGCATATCGACTATCGCTATTAAGAAAGGCAACGAAATTGATAGAGTGCCGGGCAACTGTAGTAACCTTGATGCTCTAGGCGTTGTAATACAGCTGACCGCTACAGCTTGTCAGGGATAGTCATATGAATAAAATATTACTTATTTCTTTTCTGTGGTTTGGTCTATCGTGCTCAACTGTCACAAGCGAAATTTCTAATGAGGATAAATCAATGACCGCGAAAGGAATATTTGAGGCAGACCTGAAACCACAAGCCGACGAAGGTTTTGTGGCAGGAAGAATGACCATCGATAAAACCTATTCAGGAGGCATGTCTGGAATAGGTAAGGGGCAAATGATTAGCAAAAGAATAGAGGGAGGAGCAGCTGTGTATTATGCGGTTGAAGAGTTCTCTGGTTCTGTTGAGGGAAAGAGAGGGGCTTTTACCCTTATCCACAAGGGCTTCATGAACGCAGAGGTCCAGACACTGGACGTTGACATTCTAGACGGTTCGGGAAGCGGTGATTTGGAAAGCATTACAGGATCAATGACCATCAACCGCGAATCTGAGCGTCACTCTTACGAACTAATCTACTCGCTTTGAAAAAGATCAAATACTCTGTTTCTATGCTTTGATATTGGCTGTCTTGGCAAATTATTTTCGACGTAGAGGTTTGTTGGCAATTGAACGGCTACGCAATACGACTTGACCGGAGACAGTGTGGTCTACTTTCTTGATTGTAATTTGTTCACTGCTCGCTTCGGATACTCGCCAGGGTCCTCGGCTTATGGGTTTGACGTGCTGGAATCGTGTTTCTGATTCACTACAACTTCAGCAGATATGCCAGCAGAAAGGTACTCTCGCCACCGGTTCGATCCGTGCCTGATAACGGTTGTGTAGCAATGCAATGATTACTTACGCATAGCTGAATTCCTGTCTATCGAAGAAAGCCTCGCGCTTTGTAAGTCGATTCGACAGAAGGTCCCGAGTGGTTCATTTATGTGCCATGAGCTTTCGTATCTTGTTCCGGACGAGCAATTCCGTTCTTGTAGAGTTGCCGCCTTCCCGCTTGGTGGCGTGTAGGAGGATCTCGGAGAAAAGTGTGTGGTGTACTATCGCGACATGTTTCGATAGCTGCCTTGCAACAGGAAACGAGGTTCTGTTCGATAACGGTCTTCCTGTGCCGCCGACGCAATGTACTGCTGATTCACTTTCAAGACAATTTTCTGAACTTCAAACAGGCGTTTCAGCAAGCGAATAATTTCGGCGTATTCAGCTGCGCTGTAATCGTGAGACAAATCACTGGAGGCAATTTCAACCCCTTTGGCGGCGTCAACGAATTTGTAAACATCGGCCATATTTCTTGTGGCAAGCGGCGCCAGTAGTGGATTCGACGTAAGACAGTTCTCGATGTAGCTCAGCTCGAACTGGCGTTCTTTACCACTTAGTATGTCGCCGAGGTTATAAATGTCCGCGCGGTTTGCGAGTATATCGGGAATCTTGAACGTTTCTCCCGATTCGGTATACGGGTTACCCGCCATGACTACGCAGAATTTTCGCCCGCGCAAATCGTACGTTTTGGTTGTACCTTTCCATATCCCTTCTATACGGCGCGTAGAGTCGCACAGAGAAATGAACTTCTGCAGAAATTCAGGATTGGTGTGCTGAATGTCATCAAGATACAGCATGACGTTGTCGCCCATTTCCAGGGCAAGGAGCACTCCAAGAGTATTTGCAAGATCGGCCTTCGGCCGACCTGGCTGCACGGCCATTAGCCGCGATTGAATGCCACTACGAGGTCTATTCGCGGCTGAAGGGCACCTCTAATGTTTAGATTGAGAGTAATTGCGTTGCTAGCGAGAAAACTTTTCCCCAAAAAAGTCCCCGTCGTTCCAGGTGGGAGCCTCGTCTGCATTTGCAATAGTCTTTAACAGTCGATAGTTCACTTCAGCGAAGCGGGCGCCCGCGTTGTAATTAATGTCCCGTGAAAGGTCGTCGCTAGGCTGGTGGTAATGGTTACCAAGAAAATCGGTAATAATTTCCAGACCTTTGCCCTTTCCCTTAGTAGAATCTGTGCCCGTTGCCAACATGATTGACGGTACGCCTTGTTGCACAAAGCGATAGTGGTCTGACCGCACAAATATGGCCTCATCTGGAAACGGGTCGGCGGCAAGTCCCAGTCCCATGTTTTTGAGTGTGACTCGCATAGTAGTTTCAAGGCTGCTGTGCGTAGCGCCAAATCCAATCAGGTTGGTGAAATCGTAGGTAAGAATAGGCATGTCCAGGTTGACGTTGGCAACAATGGAATCGATAGGTACCGTTGGGTTGAGGGCAAAATACTCCGCTCCCAGTAAGCCTTTTTCTTCAGCGGTGACGGCAAGGAACATAACCGACCGTCGAGGAGGGTCGGCTCGCAAAGCGCGGGCTGCTTCGAGCATCGCGGCAATGCCTGCAGCATTATCGAGCGCTCCGTTATAGATTGAATCGCCGTTTACGGAACTACCTATGCCGAGGTGATCGAGGTGTCCGGAAATTACGACGTACTCGTCTCGAAGTTTTGGGTCTGTACCGACGACCACGCCAGCTATGTTTGCACTCTTGCGGTCCTCGTAGCGATTGCCTGCCGTCAACACTAGCGTTGTTGCAAGCTCAAACCCTTTGGGTGCACCGTCGATGGCTTCTTCGCGAATATCCTCATAACTTCTGGCTGCTCCTTCGAACAGCACTGCCGAGGCTTCTGGCGACATCAAGCCGCCTATTTTAATGGTTGGGGCGCTAGTGTGTGGGGTGCCGTCTTTTTCAACCCACGACAGTCGCATGCTGTTTGCATTTCGTGTCATACGCGCCCACGGAACTCGTTTTTCAAGCGACTCGGTATAGACCGACAGGACAGCAATAGCCCCGTTTTTTTCGGCGGTCTTGTATTTAACAGTGCCGGAACTGTAGTAGGCCCCTTCTTCACTAGGCCAGCCCTTTGGGAACCCGGAAAGCATAACCACGATCTTGCCACGTACATCGAGTCCATCGTAGTCATTGTGGTTGCGATTCGCAGCTGTGATCCCAAACCCTACAAACACGGTTTCTCCCTCGACCGAACTAAGGGGCTGCAAGACAGTGCCGCTTATTAAATAGTCTTTCTTAAAACGCAGGTCGCGTTCAGCGCTACCTTGAATGACGGTCATGCGAACTGTGTCGGCTTCACGCCATGAAGCGCGCATTGGTACAGACTGAAAGTAGCTGTCGTTATCCCCAGCTGGCCGCAGTCCCAAGAGTTCAAACTGCGTAGCGACATAAGAAGCAGCAAGGTCATAGCCCCGAGTCCCCGCTTCCCGACCCTCCAGAAGATCGCTTGCCAGAAAATTAACGTGCGCGCTAAACGCATCGGGACTAAAGGTCGTTGATGCAGGTTCTGGCATGAGTTTTTGAGGCGCTGCACACGCTGTGAGCAGTATTGCCAGGAAGATCGGAGTTCTCATTGAGGTACCTAACGATAATAGCTTGGTGAACACTAACATGGCTGAGTTAGTTGACTGTCACAATTCAGTGGTTAATGATTGGTGTACTTCGTCGACTCTTTCCTGCGAAAGGTTAGTGCCTAAAAACTGAGTGACTAGATCTAGTGCCAATTGCGTTTCGCCCAACTCGATTGAAAGATTCGATAGAAGCCTGTCCTTTAAGTGTTCTATAATGAAGACTCCCGGCGTTTGATGCTGGTCAGGCATAGTTATTCTCCTTATGGCAGACTGCAGAACGTACAGGGCGAGGCTGGCAGCCTATTTCCTCCGATTATCCGGATTGTCCGTAGTATTATTTCGTATAATTACTCACTAAATTGTTAATACGAAGAATTTTACTGTAGATCACGGTCGACCAATGGATGCTCTACCCGGTTGTTAAACTACGTTTTAATCATGTCCAGGGCGCCACGAAACATGCATTAGCGTGTGCTGGCCCAGAAATACAGGAAGGCAAACCATGTTGCTCGACACACCAAAAGTACACATTGGCTGGCAGGCCGCTTCGTTTTCGTTAAACGACTCCGATGGTAAAACCTATCAGCTTGAAGACTTGATGGGGGAGAAAGGCCTGCTCATTGCGTTTATTTGCAACCACTGTCCCTACGTCAAGGCAATTGCCGATCGTTTTGCCGAAGACGCCACACTGCTTCAAAGCGAAGGTGTAAACGTGGTGGGTATAAATTCTAACGACTACGCCTATGTTCCTGAGGACAGCCCGCCAAATATGAAAAAGTTTGCCGCGAAGCACGGTTTCAATTTCCCTTATTTAATCGACGAGGACCAGTCTGTGGGCCGCACTTACGACGCAGTTTGCACGCCAGACTTCTTCGGCTTTAACGCAAAAGGTCAGCTGCAGTATCGCGGCCGTTTGGACGACACCCGTATGGGGAACGCCGACAACCGCGTACTTGAACTTGTAAACGCTATGCGACTTGTGGCCGAAACGGGCGCAGGCCCTGACGAGCAACATGCCAGCATGGGCTGTTCAATCAAGTGGCGAGATTGAAGCAACAGCATGAATATTAACGTAAGTACTCCGTCCGTTTGACAAATTGAGTACTGATATGGAAATCATAGGCATTGCCTATGAAGAGAGTGATGCCGGATATAGTTTAAATCTTATTTAAATCAAGGACTTCTACGGCTTTTGAGGTGCCCGAGCCGCTGGGGCGGCGCGCGCCGCCTACGACGTAGACTTTTGAGTCAAAGCGTACGGCCCCTAATCCGTGCCGGGGGATGGGCATGGCCGGAAGCGCAGACCAGCTGTCGGTGCTTAGCGTGTATAACCAGACCTCTTTAAACACGTCGGCGACAGGTACAAAAATTTCACCGCCAAATACAATGAGTCCGTCGTCCACGGTTACGCTTGCGGTCCCTGCTTGTGGAAGTGGAAGGGGTGCGCCTTGGCGCCAGGAATCGCTTTTCAGATTATAAATTTCAACGGCATTCAGATTACCCGCCGAAGTACGACCGCCTGCAACGACTAACTCATTGCCTATCCAGCCTCCGGTCGCACTGTTGCGTGCCGTTGGAATGGGGGCGTGCTGCTGCCATTTGGTTTCGTCTGGGTCCCAGCTCCAGTGATTGTGAATCTCCTGGTGGTCGGATCGCTTTTTGTTGTCCGGGCCTTTGGGGCTTTGCCCGGTGACAACATGAATGCGGTTTTGCGGCGAAGTGGCTGCAACACCTTCAGCTTGCTTGGCAGGCATATCGGTGACTGGAGCCCATGTGTCATCGACAAACTCGAGTACAGACTCTCGCATGCGCCAAATATGCGTGAGTCTGCCATTAAACCCGCCGAGTAAAAACAAACGTGAATCGGCTTCAACTAACGCTCCATGATGCCGAGCTTCCGGTAGCGTGCTGTGTTCGCGCCACGTATTGGTCGACGGACAGTACGCCACGCAGCGATCGGGAAAATATCGAATGCCGGCTCTGTTTCCAATGCCACCGGCAATAACAATCTCACCGTTATGAATGGCCGGATATATTTCCTGAGTCGCGAACGGAATGTCCGCTGCTCGAGACCACGCCTTTGTGGACGCGAAGCTAAAGGAAGTGGCTAGTGCGAGCGGCGCGCCTGCCAGCAGTTTTAATCCTTCTCGTCGGTTCATGTCGGTTCCGGTTTCTTAAACTTGTTAGGCCTATCAAAGTCTAGCATATACTTATGCAGTGAATAGATAGCCTTTTCCCAGTACATTTTGCAAATCAGTTGGTAACACTTCGCACTAGCAGGCTACAGTTTACCTGTCTGTGGCAACGCCAGACCTGAGTAGCCATGTAGCTTATTCAGGCTATACTTATAGCCTTCGAAGCCTTTGCTAACCGCGACGGTGCTCTGGTTTAAATTGTACTGTTCTTATTGGAAACTACATGACTACGGCTTACATTTCTCACCCTCTGTTCTTTGAGCACCAAAGCTCCAACCGGCACCCGGAATGCCCGGAACGTCTGGATTCCATCGAAAAGAAGCTACGGATCGACAAGCTGTTTGATCTGTTGCAGCACCACGCAGCTGTGCGCGCTTCACATCAAGAAGTAAGTCGAGTGCATACTGAGCGTTTGATTAGCGAACTGGAACATACGTCACCCAAAACTGGAATAACCTATGTAGACCCCGATACCTACATGAATGTTCGCTCGCTGGACGCCGCCTGGCACGCGGCCGGTTCAGCGGTGTTGGCCACACGTCTGGTTGTTGAAGGCACAGTTTCCAATGCTTTTTGTGCTGTGCGCCCACCTGGCCATCACGCGGAGCGAGATCGTGCAATGGGCTTTTGTTTGTTCAACAACGTCGCTGTGGCGGCGGCATCTGCTCTTGAGGACCACGGGCTCGAACGCGTGGCTATTCTTGATTTCGATGTCCATCACGGCAATGGTACGGAAGATATTTGCACGCAAGACGAGCGAATGATGTTGTGTTCAACATTTCAACATCCGTTCTACCCGTATGGCGGCGTGGATACTTCGCGATCGAACATTGTTAATGTTCCGCTGGCCTCGGGTACAGACAGCGAGAGTTTTCGAAACGCCATTCGAGAGAAGTGGCTGCCGGCGCTGGAAGCATTTAAACCTCAAATGCTGTTTATTTCAGCGGGTTTCGACGCTCACGCGGAAGACCAGCTTGCTAATTTTCAGTTGATCGATGAGGATTTTCAGTGGGTGACCAAGGTGTTGATGGACGTGGCTGAACGTCATGCCGACGGTAAAATTGTCTCAACTCTTGAAGGTGGCTACGCACTCGATGCCTTGGCGCGGAGTGTCAGTCTGCATGTTCGCATGTTAGCAGGATTGTAATTTCTTCCGTCTGCCTTAGGTGAAGGGCCAGACGGCGGATTGGTGGTTTTAGAAAAGATAACGCCACCAACGAGTTGTATGCGTTACACTGCACCATCCAGGACACACACCAGATTCGCTGTGTCTTATCGAGCGTAAAAACCGTTTGCTGTTCACGGGAGACACCTTTTACCTTGCGCCACTTTACGCGCACATGAAAGAGGCCAGCCTCCAGGATTATCAAAATTCGGTCGACCGACTTGCCGAACTTGCGCCGTATGTGGACAAGTTGCTAACAGCACACAACGCCCCAATTGCCGATGGCGACTATTTGCTAAAACTCAAACTCGCTTTCGATGCTATACAAACGGGCTCTTTACCGTTCGAACACACGGAAGGCGCGAATGAGTACCAGTTCGGCGATTTCTCGGCGATTGTTCCCGGGGAATAGTCGGCCTACCTATCTGAAAAAACATTCCGAGCCTGAAGGAGTTACGTCATCGCGAGCCCGAAGTGGGATTACGTCATTGCGCCTGAAGGAGTTACGTCATTGCGAGCTCGAAGTGGGATTACGTCATTGCGCCTGAAGGAGTTACGTCATTGCGAGCCCGAAGGGCGTGGCAATCTCCCAACGCTCGCGCAACATAACCGATTGAATCCACACCCCAAAGAGTACTTCCATGCACGGTCCTTCGGACTAAGCGGGTGCGCCGCAACCAGACGGAGATTGCCACACCCGCTTCGCAGTTTCGCAATGGCGGGGTTACGGTTTGCAGTGACGAATGGGTGTTCCTACATAGCCCCGACGGGTCCGCGCTTTCTGTCAGCAGAGGGCGATTTCCAACCCAGGCAGGGGAGCGTTGCGGTCTAGCCAAGTGGTGGTAGTCGATGTCGAGTATCGCTACACGCGCGTGCCCGCTGTCGCGAAGACGTTGGGCGGCAACGGTGCTGTTGTTTAAAAAACAGTATCCGCCGAACTGGTCTCTGGTGGCATGGTGTCCCGGAGGAAGGTTAGTCATACTGCGTATTTTTCGGCGGTCAGGAAACGGTATCATGAGAGACAAAGCATTCGCGAGCGCTTTGGAGTTCGTATTGGTTCCAAGTCCCTGGACTGGCAGGAGCCCGAACATCGCTCGGAATGACTACGGTGATGTCGATGTCAAAGGAGAAAAAATGTCGCAACCAAATACGCTGGATTCGATGCGTGCTGAGTTATCGGCTCTTGGCCTCGAGGCTGGCGATACTGTCATGGTGCACTCTTCGCTTGGAAAAATTGGTTGGACTGTTGGAGGACCGGTCACTGTGATTCGAGCACTGCTCGAGATAACAGGGCCTGATGGTACGTTGGTAATGCCAGCTGAGTCACCGCAAGTATCCGATCCTTCTGCCTGGAACGATGATCGAGTTAAGCCTGAGTGGCATGCAACTATTCGCAAACACCTACCTGTGTTCGATCCGTTGACCACGCCAACTTCAATGGGCGCAATTCCTGAGGCGTTCAGAACATTCCCAGGAACTCTTCGAAGTGATCACCCCCTGGTTTCCGTGTGTGCGAACGGTCGGTATGCCGTTGACATCACTCGCGAGCATGCCCTGGAATTTAGTGAGGGGCGCGGCACGCCATTCGAAAAACTGTACGTACTTAATTCTAAAACGCTGTTGCTCGGAGTGGGATTCAATCGTTGCACTCAGCTGCATTACGCCGAGTCTCTGGTCGAAGCCCGCCGAACCACGCGGGATAGAGTCCCGATAATGGAGAACGGTAAGAAGGTATGGAAAGATACGCTGAACATGGGGGCTGACAATGGCTTTCATTTTCCGAACGTGGGAGCTGAATTTTTAACCACCGGTCAGGTTCGGTCTGGTCTTGTTGGTCAGGCGGAATCAAAACTACTGAACACCCGGCAATTGGTTGACTTTGCGGTGCCCTGTTTTACCAAAATTCTGAAGTAACGGGGACACTTTCTGAGTTGCACTTGCAGTTCCGACGACCTTGGAGCGCCAAACTTTCAATTCGGGCTAACAGGAGTGAGTTAACTTGGAACACGGAGCCTTAATCTAATCGACCAAGACCCCGTGTAATAGCGAACTTTAAAGTAGCCTGCATGGGTTCAGGTGCTACAGAAAATGCACCATAGCAAAGAGCACAGCCGTTAAGCCTAAACTCAAGTGAATTACACCTATCACGCTTGCCATGGGGCCAGTTCGGCCCATCATACCGTTGAGTTGCAGAAGTATGATTAATACCAACGGGATCAAGAATCCCATATCGGCAAAATCGATTCCCTCGAAACCGGCGGCGCTATAGGTACCGTGTTTTGACGCGAGCATGCCAAACAGCATGGGTGCAGAAAGCAGTGTATTGGTGCGTGAAGCACGCAAGGCTCTGGGGCCAGCCACAGAAGCGTCGCCGTCTTTAAGTCCTATCACTACTTTTTGGGCAGGCCAGATAATCAGCCACACATTCAAAAACATGAATATGCCCATAACGGCGCCGAGCATGATGTATTGGTTGGCGCCGCTACCCAGGGCGTATAGCAAATACAGTCCCGTCAGGAACGTAAACATGGCGCCCCAGCGAAACCACCAAAGAGCGCGAGGTGCGAGCTTGGCTGTGGCGTCGGTTTTCGCACTGGCTTCGGCTTCCTTGAAATACTCGCCCTGCACGAAATTAAAGTAGTACAGCATTCCGATCCATGTGATGCCGAATAAGACGTGTCCCCATCGTAATAAAAACTCAATTAATGCCATGGTGTCCCCCTATAGAATGATTTAGTCTTCATGCAAGCGCCTTGGTTGAACCCTGCGCTTGTTTTAGCAAGTAAGCTTCGAAGACCAGCGACTGGAGTGTACCAGTCGGCAGGTCATTCGTCGGATATATCTGTAACCGCGAGCAAAATGAGGTCGCAGTGGATTGAGTCTCGGTTCTGATGCGATGCACTGCGTTGTATGAAGAAGCTCCAATAAGCTGAGCTAGACTTATGTGTTTACAATGGTGATTCGACGGTCGAGAATCCACTAAACTCTTATGACGTTACGTGGAAAGTACCTTCAGTCGGGGGTAGGCCATTACCGGTCGAACCGCGGTTTCCGTCAATGGAGAATAGGAATGGAGAATAGGACAGGCACCGTGACCAGAATGGAGAATAGGACAGGCACCGCGACCAGGGAGGGAGAATAGTGTGAGCAATAGGACAGGCACCGCGGAGAATAGGACAAGCACCGCGACCGAACAGTTTGTTCAACCACATTGAACCAAAGTTAGGTCGCTCTATAAATTTATTGAGTAATGTTCTGCTGGCAACAATGATTTAGAGACGTTACGGAAACATTTCTGATCAATTGAAAAACAGAGGCGAATGCCATCTACGTTGGAAGAGCCCAGTTCTCGAATTTATCCTGACTGAGTACTTTTATTCGTTTGAGCGTTTGAGACTGAATCGCCCACGATGAAGTCGTTCAAACTGAGTGGCATTAGCCTGCCAGTGTTGTGGCGTAAGTTGAATACGATCGAGAATGTTTTCCAGGT
>QIGP01000076.1 GCA_003228965.1 Gammaproteobacteria bacterium | reverse complement strand
TTGCTCAAAGGCTGGATGCAAACGTATTGGCAGGTTAGTGGTTTCTCCCTGTCGCAGTAGCTCACGGCGCTCTTTGACGACGGCCGCGGAAACATAGTGCTGTGAAACCGACGCTTTCTTATCACGCGGATCATGGTCCCAAATGCTGTCATTAAGCTTGATCAAATCGGGAAAGACAGATTCGTGCTCTACGGCCAGCGTGTGCTCTATGCACTTCCGGATTTCATCGAGGCTGACCTTGGGCGAGAGTTGAATGCTGAATCTGATTCGCGGCAGCGGCGGCCGCATCGAAACTTCACTTTCAGGTTTATCTGATGCCGTGTTCTTCATACTAAATTCCTTTTTCTGCCGGTGCGATTGCATCGCAACTAATGACACGAAGAGCCAATTAAAGGTGGGAGATGACACACTTGATTCAACCAACTCCTGTGACTGGTGTACTTATGAATACCGAAAACGTCACAAAAATGGCTCACGCGAAATGCTAATGTCGCGGCATATATTGTTCCGTAAGAAAATTTGCTACAAAAAGAGAGGCCCTTGCCCAGGAGAGGTGGACGGGGTCGGCCACTCCGATCGCTTGCATGCAATTGAAAAGATAGATTTTCTTACTTTCAGGTCATGCAAATTCACTGTTTAGAGCGTTGTTTTTAACCTTAATTTGTCAGTACGAAAAAAATGGCTCCTAAATTATGTGACGAGCGCCGATGTCAATATTCTGGGTGGCGATACAAAATTGGAAGGAGAGACTCTCCATTTGTCATTACCCTTGGCAAGAATTTTAACGCTGGAAGAAATAAAGGGAATTACCGGCCACGAACTGGGCCACTTTCGCGGGGCTGATACTTACTATTCGTTAAAATTTCGCCTGTTTATTCGGGCCTCTCACACGCGGTTGAGGCTATCGGGAGTGGAGAGGAGGGTGCCGGTTTGGGTTCGATTGCGACAATGCCAGCCCACGCCGTTCTTTCCTACATCATCGATGTGTTTCACAAGAATGTTAGTACTATTAGCCGGCAACGCGAATCTGTCAGGAATCGAGTGCTTTGAACAAATTTCGTTGGAAGTAATGATATAAGCTATTGAGTTATAGCTGGCACCGACTTACGACTGCCAACATCGGCGATTAAAAATTGTGGGACTGCACGATCATGACCGAATCGCTAATCAGCAAAATCCAGAAACTGTCGCCTGACGACTGCGTCACCCTGCAGGAGCTGGATGGCACCGATGGCAAGCTGCAAGTTAGGCAACATGGTCAATATCGCTGGCTGCAGATGGCGGATGCATCCATCCAGTCGCTGGTGGATACCAGTGCGCCTGCGCGAGTGCTGAGCCCGAGCATTGTTCTGATGCTGATGGGGCTGGCTTTTGCTAAAGGCCGGACTCGGCTGCTGAATCTGGGCCTGGGTGGCGGTGCCATTGAGCGCTGTCTGCGGACTGGCTTTGCGCATTTGGCGGTAGACAGTGTTGAGGTGGATTCACGGGTTGTCGCTACAGCAAAGGAGCACTTTTTTCTGCCTGACGATCAAGTTGTCTACGAGCAGGACGCGGAACAGTTCATAGCAAACGCATCTGGTAACTATGATCTGGTGTTGGGCGACTTGTTTTGCGAGGATCAGTCAGCGGCCTGTGTTGGACGTAGCAGTTTTTTCGCCGACATAGTGCGCTGCCTGTCGCCGGGGGGTGTTTGCGTGATGAATTTACTGCACACCGATCAGAACGCCTTGCTCAACACATTGAAGGCGGCCAGAACGCATCTGCCGGCGACCTGGCTGGTAGAGATAAAAGATCACCAAAATGTCATTGCCTACTTCATGCGTGAGCGCGCTGAGGATGATGTTGAGCTGCAACTGGCCTGCAAGCAACTCCTGCAAAACCTGGACGCTGAGCCACTGACCTTCGACTGGCAGTTGGTGTCTCTGCCTAATCGTCGGCCCTGAATGTCCGGCGATTGTGCGGACAAAGGGGTCAGGTTCGAATGGTACTAATTTTGAGCATTGGCGAGAGTGGTGGTGCGTGATTGTGTGGTAATGAGACCGAAGGAGATTGTATAGAACCCTTCACGTCGTCACTGCGAGTGCGAAGGGGTTACGTCTTTGCGAGCCCGAAGGGCGCGGCAATCTCTTAACGTCACGTGGCTTAACTGATTGAATCCATAGCAACCTGGTGGAGATTGCCACACCCGCTTCGCGGATTCGCAATGACGGGGTTACGGTTGTTACACCCGCTTTCAGAATCGCAACGATGAATCGTTTTTTCCACTACTCAATCGCGACTGAAGCCCACAGTGTCATTTGTGTGCCAAGTAAGTGCCATTCGTGTCAGGTTCATATTAATTCCATGCAAATACGACTGTGTAGATATCTCAACCGATTCTTCTTTGGATTAAAATAAATCTCACGCCTTTTCTCTTGCAAAGACATCGAGCCCTGGTGCGGATTGAGCAAAACTCAAAACGCAGTTTAACGTGTCCGTATGAGTGAGGTAATTCCATTTAGCCGAAGAAGTGTCCGCCGTACCGGGGGAGTCCCAGTCGCCCAGTTACCAGAGACTGCGGTATCAAGGTAGAACGCATCGTCACACCCACGACTAAGCGGCCAGATTGGGCTAGACTCTTCTGATGAACCGAAAACTGGCACTCACCCTAGTATGCCTGCTCGCCGTGTTGGCAGCTGCAACCGGACATCTCGACACGTTCGGGGAAGAAGCGGCTGAGAAGGCGTTTCAGCGAGCACTGGTTACATTCGCTGTGGCCCGTACGTTAAACGGTGTCGTTTCTGTAGCGCAGGGAACGGAAGTTGCCATTGAGCCTGCGGGTGTCGGTGTGAATTTTAGCGTGGGTCAAATCCTGGATCCGGTTAACGATCTGATCGAACGTTTTTCGGCGGTGATGCTCGTAGCGACCAGTGCACTTGGGTTACAGAATATCTTACTCAACATTAGTAAGTGGTGGGGAGTGAGTCTTTTTCTGTTGTTGTCGGTTGTGCTGCTGCTTGTAACGCTCTGGGCGCCAAAAGCCAGTCGCTGGAACAAAGTGGGTCTGCGGCTGGTGCTAGTGGCCGTCGCCTTTCGCTTTGCACTGCCGTTGATCATTATCGGCTCGAGTCTGGTCTTTGATACGTTCCTGGAACAAGAACACAACGCGGCTACGCTTGCCCTCGAAGCGACCACTGTTGAAATTAGTGAAATAAGTGAACAGAGCAGGCCACCGCAACCAGTGGCAGATCAGTCTTTGCGTGACAAGATAGGTACGTTTCTCGATGACTCTCTCGATCGCGTTAATGTAACCGAAAAGCTCGAGCAATTCCGCGACCGACTATCAAACGCCAGCGAACACATTATTAACCTCATCGTCATTTTCGTGCTCCAAACGATAGTTGTTCCAATTCTGTTTCTGTATTTGCTGGTGAATGGACTGAAAGCGCTTGGCTCGCGTGCTTTTAGTTAGTTGGAAACGTGCCGGGTTTGAATGACACTAAGTTTAAGCTTGTATATGTAAACAACACTTCGTCATTGCGAACCCGCAAAGCGGGTGTGGCAAGAGATTGCCGCGCCCTTCGGGCTCGCAATGACGTAACCCTCTACCCCGTCATTGCGAACCCGCAAAGCGGGTGTGGCAATCTCCATCAGGTTGTTTTGGATTCAATTAGTAAGGTCATGTTACGTTAAGAGATTGCCGCGCCCTTCGGGCTCGCAATGACCTAACCCACTACCCCGTCATTGCGCACTCGCAATGACGAAGTTAAGGCCTTCACACAAGCTCAAATTAGTGCCATTCGTACCGGGTTTATTTCAGGTTAAGATGTCGTTACAAAAAACGTCCACGTAGTGCCGCCAAAATTGGTATTAGGCACCAAAATGCTAATGACGCGCCAGCTTGATCTGTTCGAGTAACTAGTTGTTTAACTGGCATCTATTACGACGGACGGAAGTAAGAAATTAGCTGATCTGGACTTTGCGGCAGCGAAAAAGTCTCTAATAGAAGGTGGCCAACTCGAGTATCCGGTTCAATCGGTCTTAAAGTCGGTTGAATTTTCGTCACCCGAGCTGTCAGCAATTCGTTTGAGATCGTCATATCTAGTCAAAACCTCAGCATAACGACGCGATGCAGCATTTTGATTAGGCCAACCACTTGATTATGGCAACTTTTACAGACTACACTATGGTAAGTCATCCACGAATGTAAACAATAATGAAAAAAAACACTCTGAAAGTTGAGAGCCTGTGAGCAGCTTTAATGCGGCTGATCTTTTGGCAGAGGTATCTGTGGATGAGCCTTGCGGTGCCGATATGGAATATGACTCGCTCTTTCAGGAAATGGAAAGAGCTTCCGAAGGCAAAGAAGCGCAGGAGATGGGTGACTCTGTAAAGGCTGCGGAGCCCCCGGATTGGCGCACCGTAAAGAAAAATGCCATTGAGATACTGGCCAGTAGCAAAGACTTGAGGGCCGTCGCGTATCTTACTCAGGCGGCTTTGCACACGGAGGGTTGGACAGGATTTGCCTCTGGACTTCAAGCGGTCGAAGGACTGATCAAAACATACTGGACCGATTTTCATCCCAACCTGGATCCGGATGATAACAACGATCCGATTATGCGAGTGAACATCATAGGCAGTCTGGGCAACGAAGATGGCGCCCTGGGTTCGTGTCAGCACATTACGATTGTGGAAGCCAAAGGAGTTGGCGCGTTTTCCAAACGAGACATGGATATTGCGTCCGGCGAAGTAAGCCTTCCTGCAAACTATGAAGGAGAGCCACCGAGCGCGGCGATTATTGAAGCCGCGTTTATGCAAATTGAACTTGAAGAATTACAGTCGACAGCAGATGCGATTAAAGCAGCCTCTGACGCGGTCGAAGGTATTAACACGGCTATAGCGGAACATATTCCGCTAACCGAAACGCCGGACCTTAACGCCCTCAGTAAATTTCTGACGCAGGTACTGGGTGGCATAAATGAAATTTTGCAGCGCCGTGGTGTTATTGTAGAAGGTTCAGTTGTTGAGGGCGATGAAGCGACAGCTGAGCAGCAGGGCGGTATATCGGGTTCCGTACAAAACCGCGAAGATGTAGTTCGGGTGTTAGATCAGATTTGTGAATTCTATCGACGCTCAGAACCGTCCAGTCCAGTCCCAATTTTACTGATGCGGGCGCGGAAACTGGTGAATATGGATTTCATGGACATCATGCGAACACTGACACCAGGGGGGCTGGGGGAAGCCGAAAATATTCGGGGCCCCGACGACACTTGAAGTCCCGGTTAAGATTTTGGAATATCCCTTGTGTTAAACACAATGGATGATCTGCACGTTAGACAAACCGTTAAACGCTGCGCTGTCGTTATTTTTCAGCGCACAACCTAAGGAGCACAGAATGGCCAAGAAGAGCAGCCAGAAATTTATTGCACGTAATCGCGCACCTCGCGTTCAGATTGAATACGACGTAGAAGTATACGGCGCCGAAAAGAAAGTGCAGGTGCCGTTCGTAATGGGTGTGATGGCAGATTTGTCGGGAAATCCGGAAGACGCATTGCCTCAGGTTGGCGACAGGAAGTTTTTGGAAATTGATGTTGATAATTTTGATGATCGACTCAAATCGTCGAAACCTCGAGCGGCCTTTCGTGTTCCGAACACGCTTACCGGTGAAGGCGAACTTAGCGTCGATATCACTTTCGAGAGTATGGACGATTTTTCTCCCGCTGCGATAGCGCGCAAAGTAGGTTCGCTGAACAAACTGTTAGAAGCGCGCACGCAACTTTCCAACCTGGTCACGTATATGGATGGCAAAGCGAATGCGGAAGAACTGATAGCCAAGGCTTTAGAAGATCCTTCGTTACTGCAGGCATTAGCTTCAGAAGCGAGTCCAGATAGTGGTGATGATACAGGTGGGGAGAAATAAGCATGGCTGAAAAAGAAAGCGCTCAGGCCGGAGGCGAAACAGAGAGTATCGAGGCCAATGACTTCTCTGCGTTATTGGAGAAAGAATTTAAACCCAAAAGTGCGCGTGCCAGAGAGGCAGTTGAAGCAGCCGTTGCTACACTTGCCGAACAGGCGCTGCGCGAAACCACAGTGGTGTCAGCCGATGTAGTGGAAACAATTAACGCGATGATCGCGGAGATTGATCAAAAACTCACCGAGCAGGTCAATCACATTCTTCACAACGAAGAATTTCAAAAGCTTGAAGGCAGCTGGCGTGGGCTACACCACTTGGTGAACAATACCGAGACCGATGAGCTGCTTAAGATTCGCGTCTTGAACATTTCCAAGAAAGATGTTGGCAAGACCTTGAAAAAATTCAAGGGCACTGCGTGGGATCAAAGCCCGCTGTTCAAGAAAATCTACGAAGAAGAGTACGGCCAGTTTGGTGGTGAACCGTACGGGTGCCTTGTTGGCGACTATCATTTTGACCACAGTCCACCGGACGTCGAAATGCTGGGCGGCCTGGCACAGATTGCTGCGGCCTCTCACGCACCTTTCATTAGCGGTGCGTCACCTGCATTAATGGGTATGGATTCGTGGCAGGAACTTGCCAACCCTCGTGATCTGACAAAAATCTTCTCAACCCCGGATTATGCGGCGTGGAATTCACTACGCGATTCTGATGACGCTCGATATCTCGCAATGGCAATGCCCCGGTTCTTGGCGCGCCATCCTTATGGGGCAAAAACTGACCCGGTTGAAGAGTTTGAGTTTGAAGAAGACACAGGGTCAGCCGATCACCAGAAATACTGCTGGTCCAACTCGGCCTACGCTATGGCTGTGAACGTAAACCAGGCGTTTAAAGAGTTTGGTTGGTGTACACAAATACGGGGCGTGGAATCGGGTGGTCTGGTAACAGATTTACCGACTCATGCATTCCCGACCGACGACGGCGGCATTGACATGAAATGCCCGACAGAGATCGCCATCAGCGACCGACGGGAAGCGGAACTGGCCAAGAGCGGATTTATGCCTCTGCTCCATCGCAAGAATACGGATATGGCCTGCTTTATTGGTGCACAGTCACTGCAACGTCCGGCGGAGTACGACGATCCGGATGCCACGGCTAACGCCAATTTGGCTGCGCGGTTACCGTATCTGTTTGCCACCTGTCGCTTTGCTCACTACTTGAAATGCATCGTGCGTGACAAGATTGGTTCATTCAAAGAAGCCTCAGACATGTCAACCTGGCTCAACAACTGGGTTGGCCAATATGTCGAGAATAATCCAGCTACTGCGACACAGTCTGACAAAGCCAGAAAGCCGCTTGCAGGCGCTGAGGTTGTCGTTGAAGAAATTGAAGGTAATCCAGGATACTACTCATCGAAGTTCTTTTTGAGACCTCACTATCAGCTCGAAGGGCTGACGGTTTCATTAAGGCTGGTATCTAAATTACCTTCCGGGAAGGAATAAGGCGATTTTTGTCGCTATATAGATGAACTAGGGATGTCCGTGATCTTATTTGGGTCACGGTGGAAACAATAACGTAGGAGAACGTAATGATTTTAATTAACTTTGCCACAGCTATTAAGGGTGCAGCACAGGTAGACGCCCATACTGACTGGATTGTTGTAGATTCACTACAATTGGGTGTTGGACGCTCAATTATGAGCGTTGGTGGCGGTGCAGACCGCGAGACCAGCAACCCGAATTATAGCGAAGTCACCTGTTCCAAATCGACGGACATTGCTTCAGCCGATTTGTATTTCCAGGCCGTGGCCGGGAAGAGCCTGGGTAAATGTGAGATTCACTTCTTACAGACCCATGGTACAGACGCTAAAGGTCAGGTGTATCTGGCCATCGAGCTTGAGGAAGCTATTATCAGCTCATACTCGGTTTCCAGTGGCGGCGATCGACCAACTGAAAGCTTTGCGGTCAATTTCACCAAGATTTCTTACCAGTACAACGCATACGATGGCGACAAAGTCACCACCGGTACTGCGAAGAAATGGGATATCGAGAAGAACCAGTCGTATTGATCGATTAGCGGCTGACCATTGGGTCGGCCGCTATTTCTCTCACAGCAGTGTGGTTATCGCGCTGTTACTGTCTAGCTTTTTCTAATGGGGGTGGCCGCGTGGACGCACAAGAATTAGTGCGCGAGGGAAGGCTTGACGATGCCCTGGCAGCATTGCAAGACACGGTTCGGGCAAATCCTGCGGACGCCAAACAGCGTACATTTCTGTTTCAGCTATTGGCTGTAATGGGGCAGTGGGACCGTGCGTTAAACCAACTCCATGTCGTCGCAGAGATGGACCCGGCGGCACTGCCCATGATGCACACTTACACCGACGCACTAAGTTGCGAAGTGCTGCGCGAGAAAGTCATTAGCGGTGAGCGTACTCCGTTGCTTTTTGGTGAGCCCGAAAAGTGGCTAGCATTGCATTTGGAAGCCGTTCGTTTGTCAGCGAACGGGCACATTGAACAAGCTCAGGCAATGCGTGCCGAAGCGTTTGAAGACGCGCCTGCGGCAGGCGGTACCATAGACGGCGAACGTTTTGAATGGATCGCCGATGCGGACAGTCGCCTCGGCCCTGTGCTGGAAATGGTCGTCAACGGTAAATACTATTGGGTGCCCTTCCACCGTATCGGTTTGCTGAGCTTTGAGGCGCCTACAGATTTGCGAGACATGATTTGGAAGCCCGCCTACATCACGTGGGCAAACGGCGGTGAACTGGTTGCTTTGGTGCCGGTGCGTTACTCAGGGACTATAGATAGTGGTGACAATGCATTAATTATGTCCAGATCAACCGCCTGGGAAGACAAAGGTTCCGACGAGTACCACGGTTTAGGTCAGCGTCTGCTGACTACCGACGTGGGCGATTATCCTCTTCTTGATGTGAGCGAAATCAGGTTCGATTCAATTGAATCTGAACCTGAAGCTGACAGCCCCGATTCGTAAGCAAGACTGATGGCTGAGCGTGCAAATCCCGAGACACTTCAACCTTCGCTCTTGGATCGACTGACGGATAACGCGCCAGACAAATCGGTTGAAACCGCTGAACACGCGACGATGAATTTACGGCAGTTACGCCAGGTAGTAATGCGTGACTTGGCTTGGCTCCTAAACACCGGAAACCTGGCGTCTCTGATTGACCTGGATGAGTATCCTGAAGTGTGTGATTCCGTATTGAACTACGGCATGCCCGACCTTGCCGGCACATTGGTTTCGAGCCTGAAAATGCGTTCGCTGGAACGTTTGCTCTCAAAAGCTGTACGACGATTTGAACCGCGTATCGACGCAGATACATTAAAGGTAACCATTAACGTACAACCTGATCACATGAACAGAAGTGCATTAATGTTAGATATTGAAGGCAGCCTCTGGGCCTATCCGTCGCCAATGCGCTTACATCTGAAAACAGAACTGGATTTGGAGACGGGTGAGGTTGCCGTGCGCGACGCATCAGGTCGGAACTAAATAAATGGACGCACGACTTCTAAGCTACTACAACCGTGAATTGCGTTTCATGCGCGAAATGGGCGCTGAGTTCGCAGAAGAGTTTCCCAAGATCGCCGGGCGTCTCGGGCTCGATGGCTTTGACTGTTCAGATCCCTACGTTGAACGGCTTTTGGAAGGTTTTGCCTTCATGGCTGCACGTGTGCAGCTCAAAGTCGATGCTCAATACCCAAACTTTACGCAACACTTGCTCGAGATTGTCTACCCCAACTATGCGGCTCCTACCCCGGCGATGGGGATTACGCAGCTGATACCTGATCCGACTGAAGGCGACTTAAGCTCTGGATTTTTAGTAGAGCGTGGCTCAGCGCTCAAAAGCAAACTGGCCAAAGATCAAAAAACTCACTGCGAGTTTCGTACGTCTCAGGATGTAACGTTGTGGCCAATCGAGATAAGCAGTGTTGACTACTTCGCAACGCGCGGTGCAGTGCAAACGCTTAATATCCCGGAACGCCCTGGCACCCGCGCGGGCATTCGATTGCGCATTCGTACTCAAGGTGAAGTTGAGCTTGCCGATCTTGCGCTTGATGAACTTACATTGTACCTGCGAGGTAGCGAAGAGTTGCCAGGCCGCTTGTACGAGCAGTTGGTCGGAAACTGCCTCGGTTTTGTTGTGCGATCGGCCTCTTCCCCAGGCGATGAGACGCGCTTTAACCCGGCTGACGATCTGGTTCAAAAAGGGTTTAACGAAGAAGACGCTTTGTTGCCTGCAGATTCCCGAGAGTTTCACGGCTACCGCCTTCTACACGAGTACTTTGCATTTCATAAGCGTTTTTTGTTTGTTGGGTTGCGTAATCTGAAAGAAACGGTGCGCCGTTGTCCGGGTCGTGAGTTTGAAATTATCATTTTGCTCAACCGCAGTGACGACTCTCTTGACCGGTTGTTAGATCCGGAGAACTTTGCCCTGCACTGTACACCTGCGGTCAATTTGTTCGAGCGTCGTGCGGATCGAATCCATATTGACAAGAAAACACCTGAGTATCACCTGGTTCCTGACCGAACGCGTCCGATGGATTACGAAGTGTATTCTGTGAAATCGGTTGCAGGCTTTGGCAAGAGTGGCGACAAAGAACGAGACTTTGTGCCGTTCTACTCGATGAAAGACCGAGGTTACCATGCTCGTGACAACGCTTACTTTTCGGTACAACGCCGGCCACGGCTTCTTAGTGAGCGACAAAAGCGTTACGGTAGTCGTACTTCCTATTTAGGCAGCGAAGTCTATATCGGGTTAGTTGATGAAAACGAAGCCCCATTCTCAAGTGAGCTTCGGCAATTAGCAATAACCACAATGTGTACCAATCGCGATTTGCCAATGTTGATGCCACTGGGCGAGGGCGCATCAGATTTCGATCTTCAAAGCGGGGCTCCTGTTTCAGCGGTTAAGTGTCTGGATGGTCCGTCCCGGCCTACTGTTGTTACCACTGACGGTAGTTCTCCGTGGCGTTTGATCAGCCATTTGTCACTCAACTATTTATCTTTGTTGGATACCGACTCTGTGGAGCGCGGCGCTGCAATGCGTGAAATGTTGGGTTTGTACGCCAATTTGACCGACCCGGCACGTCGCAAACAGATCGAAGGACTCGTAAGCTGCAGTGGGAAGCCCGTAGTCAGGCGCATGCCCGTACCGGGTCCAATCTCTTTTGGTCGTGGACTGCAAATTGATGTGACACTGGAAGACTCGGCTTTCGAAGGCATTGGAGTCTTTTTGATTGGAGCGGTGCTCGAGCAGTTTTTCGCAAAATACACGTCGATCAATTCGTTTACCGAAACAATGATTAACTCAACTGAGCGCGGAGAAGTGATGACGTGGCCCGCCCGCACCGGCGCGCGAAATGTGCTTTAGACCGAATTAAATAAAGGATAAGATTTCAATGAGTTCGTTACCGGAAGATTCACGTCGTACATCACTACCAAGCGATGAGATGCTCGAGTTTTTCCGTGCTCTGGAAGAGGAGCCCTATAACTACGGACTATTTGCAACGCTCAGGCGATTGGAATGCGGCTCTAAAGACACTCCCAGGTTAGGGCGATCTGTCAAGCCGTCTGAAGACAGTGTACGCATCGGCCAGGAGCCGACTCTGGCGTTTGCACCTTCCCAGCTTGCAAAGTTCGAACAGCGCTCTGGTGGCAGAGCTCCGCGACTCTCCATTTTTGCGCCCGGACTGTTTGGGCCAAATGGGCCCTTACCGTTGCACTTGACTGAGTTTGTACGAGAGCGGCAACGAAACTTTGGTGATGAAAGTATGTGGCGGTTTGTCGACATCTTCCATCACCGCATGCTGAGTCTGCTATACCGGGCATGGGCCAACTCGGAGCCAGTCGTTAACGCCGATCGTGGCACGGACGATCGATTCACCAATTATGTCGCAAGTCTCATTGGCCTTGGGATGGATTCTCTAAAAGATCGCGATGCATTTCCTGATAACGGGCGTCTGCATTACGTAGGCCATTTAGCGCGACAAGCGCGATCACCGGAAGGATTAACCTGTGCGATCGAAGACTTTTTTGGAGTGCAAGCAAAACTTGAACAGTTCGTGGGCGAGTGGCTGAGTGTTCCGGATGAGGCGAAGTGGCTTCTGGGGGAGCCGCGCAAGAACGGCGGCCTCGGCTTTGGCACCACCATCGGCGAGTCTGTATGGAGTTGTCAGCACAAGTTTCGGCTGACAATCGGGCCCGTGGGCTTCGACTCGTTTAAGCGTTTCTTGCCTGGGACCGAAAATTCCAATCGTCTTGTCGCATTGGTGCGTAATTTTTGCGGCGACGAATTTGATTGGGACGTAGAGATCATTTTAAAGAAAGAGGAAATCCCTCCGTTGCAGTTAGGCCAGCACGGCCTCTTGGGCCGCACCTCATGGCTTAATCAAGAAGACAGAAAGAGCGACGCTTTAGATGCACGACTGCATCCGCTTAGCGGCGTCTGGCGAAATCAAGCGGCGTAACCGCACATTCACGAATTATTAAAAGGACGGAATCATGGCCGAGATCAGTAGAGCCGCGTTGTTCGGGAAACTAAACCAGGTTGGCTATCGCGCGATTGAAAGCGCAACAGTGTTTTGCAAAATGCGTGGTAATCCGTACGTTGAGTTAGTTCACTGGATGCACCAGGTACTGCAATTGCAAGATTCCGACTTACATCGAGCGATCAAGCAATTCAATTTGGATCCGTCTCACGTTGCCAAAGATTTAACGGCAGCGCTCGATCGCTTGCCGAGAGGGTCAACATCCATTTCCGATTTATCTTCACACGTCGAAGAGGCGGTTGAACGGGCGTGGGTATTTGCGACCCTGATGTTTGGCGACTCGCAGGTGCGCACGGGCTACCTCCTCATCGGGATGCTGAAATCTCGTTCACTGCGTAGTGCTTTGTTAAATATCTCCAAAGAGTTTGACAAATTCCAGGTCGAGGTCATGTGCGACCGATTTGATGAAGTATTTGGCGGGTCTCCTGAAGACAGCATGGGTGCAAAAGATGGTTTCCAGGTTGGTGGTGGAGCCGCACCCGGCGAGGCAAGCGGTTCAATGGCGCCGGCGCAAATGGGTAAGCAAGAAGCGCTGGCTCAGTTTACGGTTGACCTGACCGCCCAGGCTCGGGAAGGAAAAATTGATTCGATTGTTGGTCGTGACGATGAGATCCGGCAGATGATCGACATTTTAATGCGTCGTAGACAAAACAATCCGATACTCACGGGTGAAGCCGGTGTAGGTAAAACTGCGGTTGTGGAAGGCTTTGCGGCGAGAATTGCTCGCGGTGACGTTCCGCCGCCGTTGCAAAACGTCACTCTGCGAACTCTTGACGTCGGCTTGTTGCAAGCCGGTGCGAGTATGAAAGGAGAGTTCGAAAACCGACTGCGAATGGTTATAGACGAGGTACAGGCTTCTGAAAAACCGATCATTTTGTTTATTGATGAAGCTCACACCCTGGTTGGAGCGGGTGGTGCTGCAGGAACCGGTGACGCGGCTAACCTGTTAAAGCCGGCGCTGGCCCGAGGTGAACTACGCACTGTGGCGGCCACTACCTGGGCTGAGTACAAAAAACACATTGAGAAAGACCCTGCATTGACGCGGCGATTTCAGGTTGTTCAAATCGAGGAGCCATCTGAAGACAAAGCAATTTTGATGATGCGTGCGATGGCATCGATGATGGAGAGCCATCACAAGGTGCAGATTCTCGACGAGGCGCTGGAAGCGTCTGTGAATTTGTCCCACCGTTACATTCCAGCACGCCAACTGCCGGACAAATCGGTCAGTCTTTTGGATACTGCCTGCGCCCGCGTGGCGATCAGTCAGTATGCAGTACCTGCACAAGTGGAAGATGCTCGCAGGAAAATTGAGGCGCTTGAAACAGAGCTTGCGATTATTGAACGTGAATCTGCGGTGGGCGTCGACGTGGGCCAACGAAAAGTCAATGCGGAAGAGGCTTTGGGTCTCACCCAGGAACGATTGGCCATACTCGAAAAAGATTGGGAAGAAGAACGCGATATTGTTGAAAAAATTCTGACACTGCGCGCCCAACTTCGTGGTGACGTAGCTAGTGTGGAAGGTACGCAGAGTGAGCTTGAGGCAGCGGCCGATGAAGCGGCGGAAGAATCCGGCGCAACCGAAGCCCTTGCCGACGTGGACAAAGATGCCTTGCGTGCGGAGTTGAGTACGCTTCAGGAAAAACTCAGCGAGATGCAGGGCGAATCGCCACTGATATTACCGAGCGTCGATTCGCAGGCGGTCGCTTCAGTTGTCGCAGACTGGACGGGTATACCTGTCGGTCGCATGGTGAAAGATGAAATGCAGACTGTCTTGAACCTTGCAGACGTGTTGAGCCAGCGAGTGTTTGGTCAGGATCACGCCATGCACACAATCACCAAGCGCATTCAGACTTCCCGGGCTAACCTCGACAATCCTGGCAAGCCGATAGGTGTGTTCATGCTAGCCGGCCCTTCAGGAGTGGGTAAAACAGAAACCGCACTGGCGCTAGCTGAAACGCTCTATGGCGGCGAACAAAACATTATCACCATTAACATGAGTGAGTTTCAGGAAGCTCATACGGTTTCCACTCTCAAAGGCGCTCCTCCAGGCTACGTGGGTTACGGCGAGGGCGGTGTGCTGACAGAGGCCGTGCGCAGAAAGCCATACAGCGTAGTGCTCCTTGATGAAGTTGAAAAAGCTCATCCGGATGTCCATGAAATATTCTTCCAGGTATTCGATAAGGGTTTCATGGAAGACGGTGAGGGGAGACTCATCGATTTCAAGAACACGCTGATCATATTGACCACAAACGCCGGGACCGACTTGGTCATGAGCATGTGCAAAGATCCTGAGTTAATGCCCGATCCGGATGGTCTGACCAAAGCCTTGCGAGAGCCGCTGTTAAAAGTGTTCCCGGCTGCTTTACTGGGACGAATTGTTTCGATTCCTTATTACCCTCTAAGCGATTCGATGATCAACTTAATTGCACGCCTGCAGCTCAAACGTATTGAAAAACGAGTGGCCGAGAATCATCGAATACCGTTTACGTATTCGGATGAGGTTATCAAGTTGATTGCCAGTCGTTGTACAGAGCTGGAAAGTGGTGGGCGCATGATTGACAATATATTGACGAATACTGTGCTGCCAGTAATCAGCTCGGAGCTTTTGACGCGCAATATATCAGGACAGGAATTGAGTCGTGTACATATTGACGTGAAAGACAACGAGTTTTCTTACGATTTTGATTGAGTCGGGCATATCCAGACGTGATTTGGTATGTTGAAAGATAGAACGCTCAGTACAGGAAGCGAATGGTGGCGAGACTATGAATTATCTAACCAGCAGTTCAACGCTGTTAACTGTAGCAATTGTGATTGTGTGTGGAGTGTTCCTTATGGGATGTAAAGAAGCCGGCAAAGTGTGTTTGTTCTCGAGTATGAGTGGGGTGATTACACTGGACGGCGAGCCGGTTGTAAATGCACGCCTGGTGCGTACCGTGGAGTTGTCCAGTCCGGGAGTAGATGAAACCACGACGGACTCGCAGGGGTACTTTGAATTTCCTGCGGTTTTTAAGCGGACGATCACAAAAATATTGCCACAAGAATATGCTTCTAATCAGGACATCATGGTTGTTCACGACGGTAAACAATACCGTATGTGGTCTGCAGTTAAACGCACACCGGAAGAAAACAGCGAATCCCGTGGCAAACCACTTGTAGTGAAGTGCGAGCTAAATAGCCAGGAAACCATGATCAAAGTCAACAATTCACCAATTTTCAGTCTGTGTACGTGGGACGTAGAACCAGACAAGCGAAAGAAGGCTTTTTAACATGACATTAGAGTTTACTGCTTACCAGGCTGCTGTATTGGCTGACGATGTTTACGCATTGACACGTCTGAAGACAATGGATCAGGCCGTTACGTATTTGAAGAGTGAGCACGGTGACGTGTTCAAGTTCACCGATGAATCCATGCTTAAAGGCCGAACAGGCGGACCTGCATTCGTTAAGGTACGGACA
>QIGP01000303.1 GCA_003228965.1 Gammaproteobacteria bacterium | reverse complement strand
AAACTGGAGTTTCCAGAAGAGCCAAAACCTAATGCTATTTGACGTGTTTTGAATGCATCAATGGTGCAACCGCAGTGAAGATTGAACATTACTGCTGAAAGGTCGTGTACTCCAAGAGTACTTCCATGCATGACTAAGTTACATAAAAAATGCCCCGACGGTTCAAAACCGCCGGGGCATTTTATTATTCTCAATCAGACTATTGAACTGTCGAGCTTACTTCGCCTGAAGCTGATCAATCGCAGCAAGTACACCTTCAACAGGGGGACGCTTGCGATAGCCTTCTTCAGCAAACTTGGCTACCAACACTCCCGAGGCGTCGAACACCATGATGCCAGGATGAGGTATACCGTAACCTGAAGAACCTTTTTCGTGATCTTCATTGCGAATACCAAAGGCGTCAATCACCATCGATTTTTTATCGGACACCAGGGTGTAGTCGATCTCGTGTTCTTGTGCGAACTTGCCAAGTATATCGGAGTCGTCGTAGCTCAGTGCAACCAGGTTGATTCCACGCCTGACGAATTCGTCGCGGCTTTTATTCAATTCAATTATCTGGCGCTTACAGAACGGACACCAGTCGGCGGATCGTACAAACACGATAGCCACGCCTTTGCCGGTCACAAGTTCAGCAACATCAGTTGTTTTGCCTTCGTGAGTCTTCACTATGAGGCCCTCAGGCAGGGTCGTGCCAAGCTTGGGTCCCCAGTTGGCGTCGTAATCGGCCGACGCTGCGACGCTTGTAAACATGAAAACAGCGGCCAGAATCTTGAACCACAATGAGTTAGAGGTACGCATAGAGCTTTCCTTATTGTTGAGCTATTCGTAGTTGACCATTTTATCACACAAATTATTTCACATTGTGGAGCCCAAATGAAAAAAGGCCTACAGGAAGACTGCAGGCCATTATCTGGCACTCTATCAGCTGGTCAGATCAGGCGTTTACGTCAACCACCACTCTTGCGCGCACCTGTCTTTCAAAATATCACGACCCAGCTGTGGCAATTCGGCCAATGTGGCTGTAGACATCATGGCGTGAAGTTTGTCCATCGGTAAATCGGTCGCCAGGCGGTTCCAGGCTTCAACCCGTTTCTCATAAGGCTGCATGACGCTGTCAATGCCCAAGAGATTGACACCACGAATAATAAACGGAATGACAGTAGTAGGAAGCCCAACACCACCAGCAAGCCCAACGGACGCGACGGAAGAACCATATTTCATTTGCCCAAGTGCGCGGGCCAACATCGGACCGCCTACGGCATCGATGCAGCCTGACCACGCAACAAGAATTTCTGAATTTTACCCGTCGCCGTTTTCAGTAACTCACCAAAAACTACGCGTTTAGGCGTTTTGAAGCCTGCCAAATGTTTGCGACAAAACACGATCACATCAGCTTCGGTAGCCACTGCGCCGCTTTTAAGTTCGACTAACGCACACGGCACTTCACCCCATTTTTCGTGAGGCATGGCCACCACCGCAGCGGCGGCAACCGCCTCGTGTCGGTAGAAAACACCTTCGACCTCAACCGTGGTCCCTCAACGATATTCTAGGGCACTTGCACATCTGGAACTGGGTGGCCGATACGTCTTTGCACAATCAGAGCCCGATGAGCGCGTCGAATGGGCTGGTCCGACTATGAGCGTTCGTTCAAGTATTACGGCAAGGCTCATGGAAATCTGGTCGCATGCTCAAGCCATATACGATGTGTTCGGCGTGGTTCGCAAGAACGAGGATCGCATCAAGAACATTGTGGTGCTGGGTGTAAACACGTACGGCTGGACCTTCAAGAATCGCGGCGTTACGCCACCGGAACCCACTCCATATATTGTTCTGTGCGCTCCGTCGGGAGACAAATGGACCTTCAACAGCCCTTCTGACAGCAACATCATTAGCGGCAGCGCCACCGAGTTCTGTCAGGTGGTGACGCAAGTACGTAACATTCGCGATACACAACTAAATGTTCGTGACAACAACGCACAAGCCTGGATGGAGATTGCCCAGTGCTTTGCGGGCCCACCGGAAGCACCACCGACACCCGGCTCGCGTTTTGTCACGGTTGCCGGAGCATCAAACTCGATGTTTGTAATACCGTGATCCACGCACCCGACCCAATCTCATCAATTTAAGCAACCCGATCTGACTATTTCGACCATAACCCATATGGAATTTGACCCAACGGCCAGGACTTCGCCATGAAATCAGCTAGTCGATTGTCTCTTTCTTCCACGCTCCGGATTGGGATTAGGGCAGACCATCAGCGTCGTAGAAACCTTTGGTGATACCTGTTCATCGGGAATAATCGTGTTTGGCGCCGGGGACAGCGCAGAGATTCAGCGACAGCGAATTCTGGGCTTGCTGCGCAAACGTCAGACGTGAGCTTCGATGCAAATGCTGGACTCGTAATCCGGTGGACAACCGAAAACGTTCAAACGAGTCCAACACCTGCACCGCGGCGCCTGACGTGTACACGTTGCTAAGGCAACAACGTGGCAATAGGATGCCATTGTATTTGGCTTCTACGCAATACCTGTGACTCTCATCGCATTTTTGTGACATCAACGTTGCATTTTTTAACGCACGTTCAATGCAGTCACTAAAACAAAAAATGTTAGTTGTGCACGTGTCAAAAAGTTGGCGACTCAAAATTAACGCAACGTATAATAAAAGTTGAACACCGCATGCCATGACCATCGTTTTTATTTACGATCGTGCGAAACCCTTTAAATACAGGGTTTATAAAAACGTTAGTTGCACTACCAGTCGGTGAAGCAAATATCACACACCAGAACTTTCGTGCGCGTGTAGTTAATTTCACAAGATGCTTTTGGAAACATGACCGTCAAAAAAAGATAATGAAACGAAGCAGGAACGCAATCCGGACCCGTTTCCGGAATTCTACAACTCTATTTCTCATTCGCAGAAAACGTTTGTTTTTTCGTCACTTTGCGCACAATTTACGCAAAGACACATTTTTTGCATTGTCGTAGTTCGTGTAACACACGTACATTAAACGCGATTGTACGTACTATGCGATCAACCTGGCAAAGCCATCACCGTTACACACAACATTAAAGAAATGACTTTCTGTTACACCTCCCAAAAAGCGAATTTCACTCAAGACTCGTCACTTCGAGTGTGTCGTTACCTGCAATCGTATATAGTCGCGGCGTGAAAACAGACGTCATCATCATAGGCGGCGGTGCCGCCGGCCTCATGTGCGCGCTTACGGCGGGACACCGCGGTTTAAATGTGGTGGTACTGGAAGGCGCCAATAAAATTGGTAAAAAAATCCTGATGTCTGGCGGTGGACGGTGCAATTTCACCAATTTGCACTGTGAACCATCATGTTTTTTGTCGGAAAACCCTCGCTTTTGCATATCGGCACTCAAGCGCTACACGCAGTGGGACTTCATCAAGCTGGTGGAAAAGCACGGCGTGGCCTACCACGAAAAAACACTGGGTCAGTTGTTTTGCGATAACTCCTCGAAAGACATCGTGAGTCTCTTGCAAAGAGAATGCGACGAGGCTGGCGTACGCATATTCAAGTCGAGCGCGGTGGCGGACGTAAAATTCTCCACAGATTACGCCGTGAGCAGCGCGCACGGGGTTTTTAAGGCGTCTAAACTCGTCGTCGCCACAGGTGGGCTCTCAATCCCAAAAATGGGCGCCAGTGATTTTGGCTTTCGACTGGCACGCCAGTTTGGTCACACCGTACTGCCGACACGTGCAGGGCTCGTGCCCTTCACGTTAACGGGACATCTCCAGGAATTCAGCACCCGCCTGAGCGGCGTCAGCACCGCGTCGCGAATGAGTGTCGCAAACACTTCTTTTGACGAAAACCTGCTTTTCACTCACCGCGGCTTAAGCGGTCCAGCAGCATTGCAGATTTCTAGCTATTGGCAACTCGGCCACGAGCTGTCGATTAATTTGTCGCCCCAAATCGACCTTGGAAATTTGCTGTTGGAGGCAAAAACGACTCAACCGAAAGCTACGCTGCGACGCATTATTGGCAGTGTTCTCCCCAAAGCACTGGTGCTTGAGCTACAGAACCTGATGTGGCCTGAGTTCGAAGCGAGCCCGCTCGCCGACCTTAAGAACGCCGCGTTGCAAAGAATTGCCCACGCTTTGCACGATTGGTCTTTGATTCCGTCTGGCACTGAAGGGTACCGAACCGCCGAGGTCACGTTGGGCGGTGTCGATACTCGTGAATTGTCATCGCAAACCATGGAGAGCCAACGTCAACCTGGCCTGTACTGCATCGGCGAAGTGGTCGACGTTACGGGGCATTTGGGTGGCTTTAACTTCCAATGGGCGTGGTCTTCGTCCGTGGCAGCAGCCAACGCTTTCTAGCGCTACGACAAATCGTTGTTACTAATACTGCGGGCTCAGGAGGCAAAGCCATTGAGCATCTGTAAATTATTGTTTTTAATTGAGATAAATGTGGTCACTGCGTGCAACCAGGAAGAATTCGTGATTAAATTACACCTCAAGAGTGAACCGGTCAGGGTAAATTTAGGGTAAATTTGACGTGATACTGCCACCCAGTCTGAGAGATTGTGCTTGAAACTTATTCCTGCGCCCCAATGTCTTATTAATAGTCTGGTTAGTTAATCTGTCAAGGAAACCCGAATGCAACGTATATTTCTGTTTGTCGCGACAAACTTTGCCATCCTCGTCCTTATATCCATCGTCTTCAGCTTGTTTGGAATCGGCGGAACATTAAAAAGCAACGGTGTTGATCTCGACCTTAACGCTCTGCTCATCTTGTCCGCCGTTATCGGTTTTGGCGGCTCCTTTATCTCACTGGCCATATCCAAGTGGGCGGCAAAACGATCTACAGGTGCGCGCGTCATCGAACAGCCAACCAACGAAATGGAACGCTGGCTTGTGGACACAGTGGCCAAACAGGCCGCGGCTGCCGGTATCAAGACCCCTGAAGTGGCCATTTATGAGGCAAACGACGTCAACGCGTTTGCTACAGGCGCTCGTCGCAACAGCGCTTTGGTTGCTGTCAGCACCGGGCTAATGAAAGGCATGACTCGTGACGAAGCCGAGGCCGTACTGGCCCACGAAATCAGTCATGTTGCCAACGGCGACATGGTGACCCTGACGCTTGTACAAGGCGTAGTTAATACCTTTGTCATTTTCTTCTCTCGCATTGTTGGCCACTGGATCGACCGGGTAGTGTTCAAATCAGAGAGTGGCCGTGGAATGGGCTTTTTCGTCGGCTATATTGCGGCGCAAATTCTGTTCAGCTTCCTGGCCAGCATCATCGTGATGTGGTTCTCGAGGCGGCGAGAATTTCGTGCCGACGCCGGAGCTGCAAAACTTGCAGGACGTAACAAAATGATCAACGCGCTGAAGCGTCTGCAGAAGAGCTCGACCGAGCCCTTGCCAGAACAGCTCTCGGCGTTCGGCATTGGCGGAGGTCGCTCGAAGTTTGGCAAGCTGTTTATGACCCACCCGCCGCTGGAAGAGCGAATTGCAGCACTGGAAAAGCAAACAAACTTTCGCTAAACCGCTAAAGCTACACCTTACCGGCCCCGATGCGCTGCCCCGCATCGGGGCCTTTTAATGTTCAGAGCTTGCTACCTGGACCGTCTCGTATGGACTTACCAGCCGACACCTCAAGGAGTATGCTCTCAAGTTACGATTTGTTGCCGGATAAATACATGAACATCACCTCTCTTATTAAACGTTTACCCAAAGCCGAGTTACACCTTCACATTGAAGGCACGCTCGAACCTGAGTTAATGATGGCGCTGTCCAAGCGCAACAACGTGACGTTGCCGTTTTCTACCGTCGATGAAATAAAAGCGGCCTACGACTTTTCTGACCTGCAGTCTTTTCTCGATTTGTACCACATTGGCACGCAGGTGCTAAAAACCGAACAAGATTTCTACGATATGACTTGGGCCTATCTTGAAAGAGTCGCTAAAGACAACGTTAAACATGTTGAACTCTTTACCGATACGCAGACCCATACTGACAGAGGCGTCCCAACCGAAACTGTCATTCAGGGCATCGATCGGGCATTAAAAGACGGAGAGGCCCAACTAGGAATATCCGGTGTGCAAATCCTGTGTTTCTTGCGTCACTTAAGCGAAGCTGAAGCCGAGAAGGCGCTGGACGCAGCTCTTCCTTACAAAGATCAAATACGGGCCGTAGGACTCGCTTCTTCGGAAATGGGCCACCCCCCTTCCAAATTTAAAAACGTCTTTGCACGTGCTCGCAAAGAAGGGCTGGTTGCGGTTGCTCACGCAGGCGAAGAGGGACCTCCTGAGTACATTCACGAAGCGCTCGACCTGCTCAATGTCGTACGCATCGATCACGGTGTTCGCTGCCTTGAAGATCCAAAGCTTGTGGCCAGACTGGTCCAGGACCAGGTACCACTTACCGTGTGCCCGCTATCCAACATCGCCCTGTGCGTGTTCGATTCCATGGAGCAACATAATTTCAAGCAGCTACTTGAGGCAGGATTGTGCGTCACTATTAACTCAGACGACCCGGCCTACTTTGGCGGATACATGAACGACAATTACCTTCAAACACAGTCGGCACTGAATCTGTCGGCGGCGGATATGATTAAGGTCACGTGCAACGCTTTTAACGCCGCCTTCATGGACGAAACCTTGCGCAACACTCATTTGGAGACCATCGCGCAACTCGAACGTGAGTTCGGGTGAAGCGTTCGAGCACGCTCGGCGTCGCAGCCTCCCTACTGGCAGCTACGATAGCTTGCAACAATCTGGCCGCGGCTCCTTACGACTACTTCAAAGCCAAGCCTCGTTAGCTGATCTTTTTTCCTGGGAAGAGAATACTGCCATGAAACTATTCGTGAAATTAATAGCGCTACTGCTCATTCTGGCCATGGCAGGACCGTTTTTCATGCGCGGCCCGGACGGTCAGCCGCTGATGCGTTTGAGTGACGTGACTCAACGTATTATGAACTGGATGAGTTCAGGTTCAAGCGTCAAGCCAGGCAGCAAGGTAGAAGTACATAAGTGGAAGGACGAGAACGGTCAATGGCATTACTCGGATGCCGCACCTTCACAGAACAGCGAAATCATTACCGTTGACCCTAACGTCAACATTATTCAAGCGACACCGACTCGAAAACCTGCGCCTGCGCCTGAACAAGAAAAGCCTGCACCCGACAAGCCCGCACCCAGGGACAACGAGCTACCGTCCATATTTCACCCTGTAGATGAAACCAACAAGGTCAAAGAAGAACTGGAGCAGCGTAACAAAGAGTTAAAGCAGCGCCTGGACGATACGTAATAACGAGAGTAGTCATATCATGAAAGCCAACATTCCCAACAACGTTCGTGCCGCATGCCTGGTTCTACTGGCCGCTTTTGCAAGCACCAGCTGCACCTACAACGTCACGTTTGGCGATGAAGACACTCCTCTTGCTCACGTCATCCTTGTCTGGCTCAAGGAACCCGGAAATACAGCCCATCGGGCACAGTTAGTCGAGGCAAGCCAGCACCTTGAAAAAATAGAAGGCGTTATACGGGTCAAGGTAGGACAGAGCATTCCGAGCGAACAGCCTGTGGTCGATGACAGCTTCGATGTGGGACTTTACGTTGAACTTGAGTCAACAGAAGCGCTAAGAGCCTATGCCATCGACCCGGTACACCTAACCATTTTAAAAAACGATATAGCGCCCGTCACCGAGCGCTATATCGTGTACGACTTTGAAATTGACCGGTAAGGAAGCGTTAGCTTGCCTGCTCTTCCCAGCCGCTAACTGATTTCACTTCCAAAAATTCTTCCAGACCCCATACGCCACCTTCGCGACCGTTGCCGGAGGCTTTAACACCACCAAACGGTGCACCTGGCCCACGCGCTTTCCCATTCATTTCGACCATACCGGCACGCAGGCGACGAGCTACGCGTTGGCAACGACCTGGATCGTTTGACTGTATATAGTTGGTCAGTCCGTAAGGCGTGTCGTTAGCAATCGCGATCGCTTCCTCTTCGCTGTCAAACGGAATAATCGATAGCACCGGTCCAAATATCTCTTCCTGAGCAATCGTCATACCGTTATTCACGTCGGCAAATACGGTGGGTTTGACGTAGTAGCCTGTGTCGAGGCCTTCGGGCTTACCCAAACCACCCGCTACCAGACGCGCGCCTTCATCGATGCCTGCTTTAATGAGATGCTGAATCTTGTCGTACTGCACTTTGCTAACCACAGGACCTATGTGTCGACCACTTTGTGAAGCTGACGCCACACGACAAGCACCGGCGGCCGCAACCGCTTCGCTAACCGCTTCGTCGTATCGCTCGCGCTGAACCAACATGCGAGTCGGCGCATTGCAGGACTGTCCGGTATTGTTAAAGCAGTGCATCGCACCACGCTTGACGGCGGCGTCGTTCGCGTCGGCAAACACCAGATTGGCGCCCTTGCCTCCCAATTCCAAATGCACGCGTTTTTGCGTTTCAGCTGCGTTTTGCGACACCAGAGCACCCGCTCTGGTCGAACCTGTGAACGAAATCATATCGACGTCGGGATGCGTTGAAAGCTGCGTGCCTACGCCTGGTCCGTCTCCGTTAACGAGATTGAATACACCGGCGGGTACTCCTGCGTCGTCAAGAATTTGCGCAAGCAACAAAGAAGACAGTGGTGCTATTTCTGACGGCTTGAGCACCATGGTGCAGCCTGCTGCGAGGGCCGGCATAACTTTAAGAGTGACCTGATTAATGGGCCAGTTCCACGGAGTAATCAAACCCACCACCCCAATGGCTTCGTAAAAAATTCGGTCATTGGGCGCATGATCGCCAAGCGTTCGGTCAAACTCGAACTGTTTCGCGGCCCGAATGGCACCTTTAATATTGCCGATGCCGGTCATTGCCTGCTGCGCTCGCGCCATATCAATGGGGGCGCCCATTTCAAGGCTAATCGCTTGCGCCATCTCGTCGAGCCTTGCGGTGTAAGATTCCAACACACGCTCAAGTACGGCTATGCGCTCGCCTTTTGGCGTTGTAGACCATCCTTCGAAAGCGGCTTTGGCCGCCGCTACCGCCGCGTCGGTATCTTTTTGCCCGCCCAGTGAAATCACCGCGCAGGACTCTTCAGTTGAAGGATTGATCACGTCAAGCTCCTCGCTTGCTTGATCTGTGTCAGCTACAGGATTTACCCATTGGCCGTTAATGTAAAACTGACGTCGATTCAACATCGCACTACTCCTGAAAACCTTAGCCTGCACCCTAAAACGATATCGTTTGGGCGGAAGAGGAATGTACACCGCCGATTCGATCGCGACAACCACTCACAGAGCGAGACGGCGGAAACTCAACTTTTTTAGAACAAAAAGCGCTGAATCATCAAGCATTTGATGCCAAGATTGGATGAAGTCATTGCAACACATGGGAGAGCGCTATCGACAGCCAAACAACCGCCATTGTTGTATCCCTGGTTCTTTACAAGCTACTGCTGGTTGGTATCGGCTTTTGGGCGTCTCGACGGGTTCAGACGGCCGACGACTTTTTATTGGGCGGGCGCAATCTGGGTCCCTGGGTAGCAGGCCTGTCCTATGCTGCAAGCACCTCGTCAGCGTGGGTGCTTTTGGGATTTAGCGGCTTTACTTTTGCCTACGGCATTTCGGCGCTGTGGATGCTTCCCGGCATTTGGGGTGGTTACGTAGTCATGTGGCTATGGTTTGGCCCGCGCATTCGGGGCGAAACCGAAACGCAAAAGTACGTTACACCCACCGAATTCATCAGCGCGAACGTCGACCCCTCAGCTCGCGCGAAGATCGCAGCCCTTGCCGCTTTGCTCATCACATTCTGTTTTATCTTCTATATTGCCGCCCAGTTTGACGCCGCTGCCAACGCGTTTGTGGCGAACTTCAACATGAGCAGTCCCAGCAGCCTGTTGCTCGGCGCTTCGATAATTTTGCTTTACTGCCTGTTGGGTGGGTTCTGGGCAGCTAGTATCACCGACACTCTTCAAGGTGTGGTGATGATGTTGGCAGCCATTATAGTGCCGGCGCTTGCCGTGGTCGAAGCCGGCGGGTTCGGCGAAATCGCGCGCTCGGTCGGCGCCACAAGCCCCGCTTTGCTCGACGGTAGTGGTGGCCATGCAGGTTTTGCCTTTATCGGTTTCATATTGGGACTGGCGGGTATTGGGCTCGGCACACTCGGACAACCTCATCTGCTTGCGCGTCTCATGGCCGTGCGGGGTGAGCGCGAGCGCAAACAGGGTTTTGCCATTGCCATGACCTGGGCCGTTGTCGTTTATATTGGCATGGCGTCACTTGCTATGGCCGCACGCAGCCTGGCCGTGGCCCCAGGCACCGGGGAACAAATATTTTACCTGATGGCTGAACAACTGCTTCCACCACTTTTGGCCGGGATTGTGATTGCGGCCATTTTATCTGCCGTAATGTCCACAGTGGACTCTTTGTTGCTGGCAGCCGCAGCGGCTATCGCTCATGACCTGGGGCTTGCCGCCAAACTTCGAATGGGTGAGCTCGCACTGTCTCGCATTGTCATGACCACGCTCGTGGTGGCCGCTGTAACGCTTGCACTCACGCTTCCCGACACCATATTCAACCGCGTACTGTTTGCGTGGAACGCGCTCGGCGCGGCATTTGGGCCAGTGATTATCGCGCGTGTATTAAACCGTGAACCCGTGGCTACTGCGCGCCTATGGGCCATACTTACAGGCTTCGGCCTTACCGTGCTCTTCTATACTTACGGCACCATTGACACGAACGATACGTCCAATGCGCTGTCGGCGTGGCTGTCAAAACTTGCGCACCTGCCTGGCGACCCGTTTGAACGCGTACTGCCCTTCATTCCACCACTGGCCATCGTACTGCTAGCGCCGCAGATCTCAAGAAACACGCAATAAATTCACTCCAGACCGCCAGTATTCAAGACACGGCAGCCTATTCGCTCAATCCGGTATGACTTTTCCATCTTTCACGGCAATTTTCAAATTCGTGCTAAAGCTTCTGAATTACTGGCCGATATTTTGTCCATCGACCACTAATTTTAATCAACTGGCCCTGTCAGGCAAAAGCGAGCACAGCATGGATATCATCTCGTCACTAAATTCAGCGTTCACTCAAGTGCAACGATTTGAAAATATGAGTTTTGGAAGCGACGGAACCAGCACCAAGGTTGGGTACGGGGAACATAAAACTTCCAGCGGCGCTACAGGCCTGCCGGGCGGCAGAGGCGGAATTCATCAATATCTATCGGATACAACCCCAACCAGCCCGCGCAACCACATGCAAAGCGCAGTGTCATACGATCGCTCTGAAGGTGGCGGCTTGCAGCTGCGCACCCAGGAAGGCGATGTCGTCAGACTCAGTTTCTTGAACAGCGAGAGCGCCAACGCTCAAAATCAGCAGTTTGAGAATGGCGCTACGACCCTTACTAATTTTTCACTTTCTGGCAGCAACTCGTCACAGTTCACGGTCGTCGTTGAAGGCGATTTGAACGGCGAAGAACTCAGCGCTATTCGCGATGTGCTTATTCAGGCACGCGAAATGGCCAACACGTTTTTTGATGGCGAAGTGAAAGAGGCCTTCGCAATGGCCAGTCAAATGAATATTAACAGCGACCAGCTGGCGAATGTGAACATGCAGCTCAACGTTTCTGAAACGTATACGTATACACAAACATCGCTTGAGTCGCAAAATGCACAGGTTCCGGCCCCACAGCCGACCCTGCCAATCGCACCAGCCGTTGATTCGGCACCACCTGCCGCCATCCCGTTGAGCACTACACCAAATGCCGATCTTGTCGCAACGTTGTCACAACCAAGCGTAGCGGTAGCGGCTCCAACAGCAAGTGCACCTACCGTTACCAACCTCACCCAGGATGGGCCAGTACGGCCGGATCCGGTTGAAACTCCGATTCACTCCGCACCCGACCCGGTCGGCAGTCTGGCCGATATTTCGGCCACCATTACGAGTTTCCTTAGCCAGTTAACCGAATCGTTGAATTCGTTCAACCAGCAGCTCCAGGGACCTTCGCAATCAAGCGGTGCGTCTTCTGCGTTTTCGTTTAGCAGCGGATTTCAATTGCAGGTTGTAAGCTCACTAATTAGTCAAATGGATTCCAATTCCGTAGGCCAGGCGACACCAGCCGCTGACCTTGCCGCGAAAACGGTGGACGAACTAGCGATGAAAATGGACGTCTTTGTAGATTCCATGGTCTAGTCCACGGACGCGCCGGCCCCGTGAGCCGAACGGCTCGTATTGATCAAACGGGGTCAGGTTTGAACATTTTGCAGATTCTTTTGCGGCGCGGGCGAGGCGTCAAAAAAAGGTTGGTAGCATTGACTTGATAGAAGTTTAAGCTTGTGTAGAACCCTTTAGTACGTAATTACAAGCACAAACGAACCAACGTCATTGCGAGCCCGAAGGGCGCGGCAATCTCTTGACGCTGCGGCCTAACTGATTAAATCCGTAGAAACCGGATGGAGATTGCCACACCCGCTGCGCAGGTTCGCAATGACGGGGAGTTGTTCTTACACGAGCTTAAACTTAGTGCCATTCAAGCCTGACCTCATTCTCACCCGCCTTTTCGAACTCCGTGAATGCGGTAGACTTCGAGCCACTGCTTTTGATCTTTGGAGCGCTCCAGCTTCCACTCAAAACTCCCTGCTTTAATATCAAAAAACGTAATACGCGAATGAAAGCCGCCAAGTCCTGGTTGGTCGCTAAGCATCACAATGCGTTCGTCGGTAATAGTCATGGTAAGCCCCCTCACAGTGATGTTTTAATGAGACTCTACATTTAAGTCAAAAGTTCGCTTCACGATGCGCGACCGCAGGCGCTTGAAGTTGGGCACACCGTTGTACTGAACGGCTGGATCGACAGCGAGCGTGGCCGTCTTATTCAGTTAAAAGGCGAAATGCGCCTCAAGTCGGACGAGTCGCTCGTAGCGAACTGTAGCGCAAGTTTTATCAAAACCAGCACGACGGACAGGACAATGTAAACGTTTAGGAGGGTGTTTGAAAACACCCGCTCGTCATTGCTAGCCCGCAGACCGCGGGTGCGGCAATCTCCGTCCGGTTGCAGTGGATTCAATCAGTTATGCCGCGGTAACGTTAAGAGATTGCCGCGCGCTTCGCGCTCGCAATGACAACATGAATGTTTTCACACACCCTCATAAGCCCCGTACCCTGGTACCCCACCCAACATAACGCACCAATATTGCGCGCTTCAAAGCTCCGAAAAAAGCCCTTCAACGTCAGGCCCACAGACTATTGTTAACTCAAACAAAAAGAAGTCGACACTACAACCGCCCGCGGTATATGTTTAGTACTACTACGTGGAAGTAGAAAAACAAAACCGGAGTCTGCATGCGTCACCAACTAACCGCCCACGAAGCCCGCGTTATCGGGTGTCTGATGGAAAAATCGGTGACTACTCCCGACCAGTACCCGCTGACGCTCAACGCGCTGACTAACGCCTGCAATCAAAAGTCCAGCCGCCACCCGATTACGGCGCTTGAACAAGGCACGGTCCAGCACACAGTGCGCGAACTTGAAAAGAAGAAACTGGTAAGACTTGACGAGAACTTCCGCCGCGGCATCGAAAAATACGCCCACCGCTTTTACACAACTCAGTACGAGGGCTATCAGCTGGATTCGGCAAAGCGCGCCGTCATTTGCCTGTTACTTTTACGCGGGCCACAAACGCCTGGCGAATTGCGCGCACGCGCGGCACGTTTACACGCATTTAGTGACAACGGCGACGTGGTCACGACGCTAAACGAACTGATGGAAAACGAGAACGAACCTTTAGTCGTTAAGCTGCCACGCACGCCCGGTCGCAAAGACTCGGAATACACACACCTTTTCTGCGGCGACATAGACATTGAGTCCTACGCCACCGAAGCGGCCGCAACCATCAAACCCCGAACTTCAGCGCAAGGCAGCCCGCAGCTCAGCGAACTTATCGAGCGAGTCACAGCGCTTGAAGCTGAAGTGCTTGAACTAAAACGCCGCCTTAACGAGAACGACTAAACCAATGCGCTCTTTCCTTCCCTGCCTTACCGCCCTATGTACAGTCACTGCTGGTGCCGACTCACAGCTGCATTTCACCGACGTTACGCAAGCGGCCGGCCTGTCGTTTGTGCATGAAACTGCAATAGATCACCAGTCTGGACCAATGACCGCAGGAGGTGCCGCTGGCGACTTCAACGGTGACGGCTACGCCGACCTGTACTTTATTGGCGGAGGCGGTCGCATGGACGCTTTATATATAAACAACCGGAACGGCTCTTTCTCGGACAGGACAGAAGAGTGGAATCTGGACACACTCCATCGAGGCGTTGGTGCGACAACCGGCGACTACGACAACGATGGTGACCTCGACTTGTACGTCACAAGCTTTGGCCCAATGACCCAAAACGCAGACCATGGTCAGCACCGTTTATACAGAAACGAAGGCGATCACTTTGTAAACGTAGCGGCTGTTACAGGTGTCGACACTACAACAACCACCCATCCCGACGGTTACGGCGCCGCTTTTGGCGACTACGATCGCGACGGCAATCTCGATTTGTTTGTGGGTGCGTGGCACAACGCGCCAGTGCTCGGCGCGCGTTTGTTCCACAACAAAGGCGACGGTACATTTGAGGATGCCACTGAAAAAGCGGGCATCATCACACAGAGCACGCGCGCTTTCGGCGCTGTGTGGATCGACATGGACAACGACCGCTATCCAGAGCTTTTGATTCCAGGCGATTTTGGCACAAACCGTTACTACCGCAATAACCGCGACGGAACGTTTTCGGAACTCGACCCTGGCACCGGGCTTACAAGCAAGGACGGCACGCCAAACTGGACTATTAGCAAAGCTCACAACGCCATGGGCACCACGGTAGGGGACTTCAATGGTGATGGTCGCCCCGACTGGTTCATTACCGCGATATGGCCCACCTCAAATTTAGACAGCGACTTTTGGGGCAACGGCCTATACATCAACCAGGGCAACCATACGTATACCGAGGAAGCGAGCGGCTATCGGGTCAATGACGGCGGTTGGGGTTGGGGGTCGGAGTCAGCCGATTTTGATAACGACGGCTGGACAGATATTGTCATGACCAACGGCTGGCCTTTTACTGACCCGGTATCCGGCGCAAGTTTTGACAACGAGTCTTCGTACCTGTGGCGCAATCAGGGTGACCTGAGTTTTGAAGAGATTGGTGCGCAAAGTGGCTTTAATCACACCGGCCAGGGTCGCGCACTTCTGACTCTCGACTACGACCGCGATGGCGACATGGACATCGCTGTGCTGTCGTATCGTGAAGGCATGCAACTGTTCAGGAATGATCAAAATAATTCATATATGTCGCCCTCCTCACATTGGCTACAGATCGAACTCGACACCACTCGCTCTCCATCCAGGGCACCGCACGGCCTGGGTGCACGCATTACAGTTGAAGCCGGCGGCATCACCCAAACCCAATATATGAAGGCTGGCGGTACTTATTTAGGGCAAAGCGAGCGCGTCGTACATTTCGGCCTTGGGCCACACTCACGCGTTCAAAAACTGACCATTGACTGGGGCGATGGCGTGCCAGTCACATTGCGAGGCGTACGTGCTGACCGGCGCCTTCGCCTTGGAACATTCAAAAGGAAAAACACGTCAAAATAGCCATTTTGTTCAATGTCCGGATTGCAAGGATTGGTAGACAGGACTATGGTTGTACGACTAACACGGGGAACAACAGGGGAACTTAATCCATGAAAATCAAAACAAAACTGCTTCTATGTATCGGCCTGATGATGGCTTGGTCCGGCACCGCGATGGCTCAGGATACCTGGGACAGCGATGGCGACGGCTTCGACGACAACGTAGATAACTGCACGCTGACCTTCAACGATTTGCAACGCGACACCGACGGAGACTCGTTCGGCAACATGTGTGACGCCGACTTCAACTCCGACGGTCAAATTAACTTTCTCGATCTTGCGTATCTTGGCGAGAAA
>QIGP01000174.1 GCA_003228965.1 Gammaproteobacteria bacterium | reverse complement strand
CTCCTGCGACAATGGTCACCGGATTAATGCGCATCGACTCGACAATCTCAGAGGCTTTCAAGGCGATCGGCAAGTCCTGCATAACCACCGCATCGAAGCGTTCAGCACGGGCGTTAGCACGCTTGACTGAAGACTCTATATCAAGCTGCAGCTTCGCAAGCTGCTTCTCACTAAAGTCCGCCGATTGCTTGATTCGGGCGACAAGGCGTCGACGATCGCTCAGCATCGCCTGAGGCATTTGCTGCATCAGCGTCACAACGTTTGCTGGTTTGTCTAAAGGCAGTGTCGCGCTCACCGTTAACCTGTTGGCAGGGAAATGCCAAGTGTACACGGCGGCAAGGCGGCTTGCAGCTGAGGTAGAGAAAAAAGGCTACTGCGGCGGCATTAACACCCGAAAACTGGCTCCACCATTAGCCGCTTTTTCAAGCGTTAACGTGCCACTCATGATGTCTATGAGCTCACGCACAACGCTCAGACCGATGCCGTGCCCGGCCACGGTTTCGTCCGCCCGCTGACCGCGCTGCAAAATGCGGGTGGCGTCCTGACTGGAAATACCCGGCCCGTCGTCAGACACGACGCACTCAAAGCCAGGGAGCTCAAACTCGTCATCGAACTGCTCGTTGAGGCTTACCTTTACTTCGCTGCGACACCACTTGTAAGCGTTGTCCAGCAGATTACCAAACACTTCCATCAAGTCGCCTTTTTCAGCTCGGTAGTACAGTGTCGGAGAGCTTTCGATGGCGCAGGTAACCCCCTTGTCTGCATATACTTTATTCAGCGATTCGACAATGGCATCGAGCACCCCGCGTACGTCAATTTTAGCGACACCAAGCGTTGTGCTTCCCGATGCAGCAGCACGTTGAAGCTGGTAGCCTACAATGTCACTCATGCGATCTACCTGGCTCTGAATGCTTGCCTCAACTTCGCTGTCTAGCTCATGCTTTTCAAGTGTGTTTCTCACAATGGCTAACGGCGTCTTCAGGCTGTGAGCCAGGTTCCCAAGGGTATTGCGGTAGCGCGCCAGTCGCTTGCGTTCGGCGTCAAGCAATCGGTTAGTATTGCGGGTCAGTCGCTGTAACTCACTCGGGTAGTCTTTTGAAAGCTCAGACCGCTCGCCTGATTCAATGTCGGCGATTTCTAGTGCGACCTGGCGCAAAGGGCGCAAGACCCAACGAAGGACAATGGCTTGCGAAGCCAGGATAAGTGCAGTTACAGCAGCAAACAGGGTCATGAGACGTTCCCGAAACTTGCCGACCTGAGCGCGGTAGGGATCCAGACTTTCGGCCACGCTAAAGGTATAAACCAGCGCCTCACCGTTAGAGATTTCCCATTCCACCGCCAGCGAATAGCTAAACATATCGGTGCCGTCGGTGGTTTTGGCCTGTTGGAAACGCATGCCCTCTTCAGTACCTACGGGCTCAATGGGTAAAAATAGACCTACCGCCGACATCGAACGCCATTCGAGCACGTCCGTATCGCTTATAACCTGCCCAATCAGGCCTGAACCTGGCGACATGAAGCGAGCCTCGGGAAGCTGGTCGGGCAACGTCAGACGACCGGCGTCGTTGGTCTCGGCGGCAGCGATTAACATGAGCATTTGTACGTTGAGACGGTCGCGAATCGCTTGCTCGGCTGAGTCGCGAAATGCAGACTCTAATGCAATCATGGCCAGACCAAAAAACAGCAGCAACAACAAACTTACTGTGACCAGCAAGCGCGCGCTTAGGCTTTTCATCAGGTGCTGGTAGCCGCTAGCGCAAACCGGTAGCCCCGTCCGCGCAAAGTTTCGATAGGTTTCAATGTGTTTTTTGGATCGAGTTTCTTACGCAAACGACCGACAAAGACTTCAATGACGTTACTGTCGCGCTCGTAGTCCTGGTCGTAAAGGCTTTCGGTAAGCTCGGTTTTCGACACGACCTTGCCCGAGTTAATCATTAGATATTCAAGCACCCGGTACTCATACGAAGTGAGCTCAATGGCCTTCTTGTCGACCGAGACTTCCTGAGAACGTGGATCAAGGGCAATGGAACCTGCCTTGAGTACGGCCTCGCTAAACCCTCCGGTACGTCGAATGAGTGCATTTAATCGAGCGAGTACTTCTTCTGTGTGAAACGGTTTCACCACGTAGTCGTCGGCACCGGCCTGCAGGCCTTCAACTTTGTCCTGCCAGCGGTCGCGGGCCGTGAGAATCAAAATAGGATAGGTTTTGCCCGCTTCGCGTACTTTGCCAATAAGCTCCATCCCGCTCATGCCCGGCAGACCAAGGTCTACTATAGCGATGTCAACGGGATACTCGGTGGCGTAGTACAAACCCTCCTCGCCATCTGCGGCGCTTTCTACAGAAAAACCTGCGCCCTTGACCGTGTCGCAAAGAGATTCACGAATCAGATCTTCATCTTCAATAATTAGCACTCGCATAACCGACCTCGCCTAGTAAACTTTACCGGTTGTTGCACTAACAACATACGTGCGGACGCGACGCTCGCCAATCAGAACTTTAATGCGATGTTTGCGACTTGCGCCGCTACCTTCGCTGCGCGCACTGATGACCTTGCCGTCGGATTGACGGCGAACAATATTCACCGCCTGGTCAAGTGACACCGTTTCGCGAACATCGCTATCTGAAGACTCCGAATACGACCTGATCTGACGGTCGTTCGTACTTTGACTGCGTGAACTTCGATCAGTCGACTGTCGACGTTGCGATTTACGGGTTATCAAATCGCGTATCCCGCGCGACAACTGTTCTCCAGTCTGGCGCGAAGCATCTTCATCACGCGCTGAAGAACGGTAAAGACTGTCTCGATTGTTGTCGTGGCGATTGCTATTGTTGCTGTTACTTCGGTCGTACACGCGGCGCTCACTAGAACGCTCACGAGACCTGGTCGATTTTTCGGCACGACGCTCACGGTTGCTGTCAGCACGACGGTCACGTTCGCTCGTCGCTTTAGGGTCCCTGTCGTTATCGGAACCGCGGCTAGATCTTCGAGTACGTTTTTCCTTACTCTGATTCTGCTCACGTTCCTTGTACTTCTCGTAGACCCGGTCAGCCATGTCGTGATCTTGATCATCGGCAAACGATAGCGGTGATGCAATTAGCATCAACAGCGTCACCGCCACACCAATTTTAGTTCGATTGCTCATTATCAAGATTCCAGGATTGCGTCGCTAATTCCCAAGCCTACTGGCTAGGAGTTACTGCGACTCGTACACGCAGTTTATCACCTGGATCGGTTTTTGTGCGCGCTGTATACTCAGCGCCTGCGTAAACATAAGTTACTCGGTAGCCGTCCGCACGCTCTTCTTCACGCGTTTCACGGCGAGTTTCACAGCGCTCAACCACTCTTACGCGCTCTCTCACGGAGTGATCCCGGTCGTCGTCGTTATCCTTATTGCTGGCAATGGCCGAACCCAGAAGCGCGCCAACGGCGGTAGCTGCGTCGTTACCGGAACCGCTGCCGAACTGATGACCAATAACGCCACCAATGACACCGCCTGCAATAACCGAACCTAATGAGCTTCCATAGCGACGATTGCGATCACGAGAACGCACGGTCACCTCTTCGTCCCAGCACTCCCGGCGGGGTACGGTAGTTCTGACACGTCGGAACAGCGGTTCCACTGAAATGACTTCAGCGTATTCGTATCCTGCGTCGCGATTACTACCGCGATTTGAATTATCTGCCTGCGCTGCAGGCACCAGCACCGCTAGCGCGGCAAACATCAAACCTTTAACAAATATGCTCATCTTAAGACTCCAGTCACCTGGGCAATCGACCCTGGGCAAATCAATTATTAGTGGGGCATACCACGATGACCACAGAATACGGGTACGCAACTGAATCGAACCTGAATGGATCAGAGCCTGCTAAGTCTATGTTTTTATTTATATTATTAGACATCTTTATAGACGAATTCCAGGCATCTGCGGGCAAAACGTCTTAAAGGTCGCTTTCGCGGCCTTTTGCGCTCAACGAAAGGGTTTTGCCATGGTGAGCGTGGCGCCGCGACAACCTCCTCAATACCCAGACTCTTAATCCGTCGCCGGACCTTCTCACCATAAATTGCATCCCGATCGCGCAACAAGTAGCGCGCAGCGGAATCAAAAGGAAACGCCTCTACCAATTGTTGAGCAGTCCACTGTGCAGCAGGGTGCTCGGTCACATTGTGAGCTGCTGGCGTAGCGCCAAATTCTCCATTATCAATTGACGCCGTGACTTGAATCAAAAATGAACAAAAGCGGCTATGTGGAGAAAAAATGACATGCCTGCCATCCTCTATCTATGGCCTAAAATAGTCAAGAAATTCAACACGATTGTATGTACAGGAGGGATGATAGGAGGGACAGGCACAAGCCACACGCTATCTACAGCGGCTCGATGAAGCGATAGCGCGTTTAGGCCAGAACCCAAAATTAGGCAGGTCGCGCCACACAGTGCGTTCAGGATGAGGACTTACACCTCCTAGATCGCGCCCCTGCTGGGCGCACAAAAGGGGCGACCAAAAGCCGCCCCAATCGATCTTGCTTCAACAGGGAATAGCTCTAATTCATCTCGGCACCTGGACCTGGAGGGCTCAGGAAGAAGCTGGTCATAATGACGTAATCCAGGAAGTTAACCGCTCCGTCACCGTTAAAATCGGCGTCGGCGTCCGTGCTCAAGAACAAACCGGCAAACAGGCTAATGTCGATGAAATTAACGATCAAGTCGTTGTTCAAGTCCGGATCGCACAAATTACCAAAGCCATCTCCGTCGGTATCACGTTGCTGCGTATTTCCTACAAGGCTGCAATTGTCCACGGTATTTACCACACCGTCACAATCACCATCCAAAGCATCTAGACAACCTGTGTACACCGCGACACCGGCACGTGCTTCTGCGTCCTGCTGGTCTGTTACCCAGGCTTCAAACGACGTTACTGTGCCGTCCACCGCGGTGCCAAGTACGCTTGGCGGTAAAAGAACGCTCGCCGTTGCACCGGCAGGCAATTCACCAATCACCCATTGAACAAGCTCGCCTGCGACACACGAAGTAGAACTACAGTCGCCGTCAAACTGTGGGTTATTCTCAAACAAAGTAGCCAGTCCCTGCGGCATACGAGCACTTAAATTGACGTTAAACCGTGCGAAAACGTCGTTGTTGGTAACTGTGAACAGGATAGCCAATTCACGGTCAGCTTCCGCCGTAAAAGTCAGCGCCCGGGCTCTTAGATCCAGAGGACTTTGATTAAGCACAATGCTGGCTGCTTCTGCGGTGGCCGCTTCAAATGCAGCGCTGGTGCTAAACAGTTTTGCGGCCGTCTGGACCACCGTACCGTTCAACAAACCTGCGTCAACAGACACCACAGCTTCAACTATTCCACCTTCGCCGGGAGCCAGGTTACCCAGCGCCCACTCAACTGCATCGCCGACCACAACACCTCCGGCCGAAGCCGATACAAACGTCGTTCCATCAGGAATCGGAAGACGCAGTGAACTGTTGTTGATCTGCCCCGCATCCTGACGGTAGCCATACGTTACTCGATAAGCTAGTTGAGAACCCGCCGCGACAGGATCGGCACTCGAATCGACGGCGACGTCGTAAACCGTGTCGTTTTGCACACGCAGCGAAGCCGAGTGACGTGACTGCACGCCCTGATCATCGGCAACCCGTGCATTGAACTCAACCAGGTCACCGCCTGCTTGCGAAGGACTTAACACCATAGGTAAATTTACTGTTTTAGATTCACCGGGACGAATATCACCCAGTAACCAGGTAACAAGCTCTCCACTGGTGCAGGAAACACTTCCACAGTCTCCACCAAACTCTAACTCGGACAAAGCACCAACACCCAGTGGGAAAAGGCCGGTGAGGTCCACGCCAAAACGTGTAAACGGATCGTGATTGATAACGCTAATTTGATAGTCGCTAAGTTCAGAGCTACGAATGGTATCGGGATTAGAGACCATCGACACCTGCAATCCCCGGGTAGCAGCTACCACGGTGCTGCGCTCGGTTCGAGTGGTTTGGATTGAATCGGCTACGGTGGTCATTCGGGCAATCGCCGAAAGCACGCTCGTGTTAGGCACCGTGCCATCCACAGCTACTTTAACGTCTCGGCGACCGCTGTCGCCCGGACTCATGAATCCCAGGTTCCAGGTCACAACACCGTTACTGTGTACGGCACCATCAGTACCTGAAACAAATGAAACGCCAGATGGTAACTGTAGCGATAGCTGGTTCTGCGCAACGCCCGCCGTGTCTTCCCGGTAAGAAAATTTAACGGTATAAGCAAACTCGGAACCTGACACTACCGGATCACTGTTATCCGCGAGCGCAAGCTCGAATCGTGCATCATCTTGCACACGCAACGTTTCACTTTTAAACGACTGCGCGCCCTGGTCGTCTTCGACCAATACTCGCATTGGGATGAGACGCCCATTTAAGGCTGCGGTGCTCAAAACAGACGGCATGTCCACAGTAACGGCCTGGCCTGCAGGAATGTTGCCCAGCTGCCAGGTTACTCGCTCACCACCGGTGCACGATATGCTACCGCAGTCACCATCGAAACTAGCCTCTGAAAGCGCATTGAATTCGTTCGGATAGATGAGTGTCATGTCAACGCCAAACCGGGTAAACGGATCGGTGTTACTGACCACAAGTTGGTAACTCATCGCGTGGCCAGGTCGTGCCGGACTCAGGCTGGTTTCAATCTCCACTTGCAAACCCGAACTTGAACTCACGGAAGTATCCGCCTCGGACACTGCAAATTGAGATGCTGTGGTCACACTGCGTAACGTGGCTCGTGCGTTCAGCACGGTCGCGTTCGATAAACCACTGTCAGATACAACACTTATATGTCGTGTACCGCCTTGTCCCGGGCTTAGAAAGCCGAGATTCCAACTGACGTCGCTGCCGCTTAGCTGACCACCGTCGGATGCCGAAGAAAACGTTACTCCGGTCGGTAAAGAAACCACGAGCTCGGTGTTATTTACCGACGCCGCGTCTCCTCTGTAGGAAAAATCGATACGATAGCTCAACTCATCGCCCGCAACGATCGGCTCACGACTCTCGCTCAAAATAACTTCGTAGACTGTGTTGTTATTAACACGTACGACTTCGCTTTCCCGAGTTAGCAAACCAGCGACATCGCTGACTGTGACATCAAAGTTAATCAGTTCGCCCGCTGACGAAGACGCGTTTACCGTAACCGGCATCTCAACGCGGCGCGTAGCGCCGGACGGTATATCACCGAGCGTCCAGGTCATGCGTTCACCTTCGGTGCAAGACGTACTGCCACAATCCCCGTCGAACGTGGCTTCCGACAAAGCATTCAGCGAGTTTGGATAAAGCGCGTCAATCTGTACTCCAAAACGGGTAAACGGATCTGTGTTGGTCACACTGAGTACGTAGCTCACCGTTCCACCACCACGAGCCTGGTCGCGGTTGTTTTCGATAGACAGCTGAATGCCCGGCGTTGCCGATATGCTGGTGACCTGTGTAGAGACCGCATTGGTTGTCGGCGTGTTCACCGAGAACAAGTTTGCCGCTGCACCAAGTGCGTCGCCGGACTGCAGCCCTGCATCAAGCAATACTTCAACTTGTGCAATACCGCTGTCGCCCGGGCTTAAAAAACCTAGGGGCCACGACACGGTGGAACCGTTAAGTGTGCCGCCCGAACTTGCTAACACAAAAGTCGAGTTCGCTGGCAACGTAAACTCCAGAGTCGAATTGGTCACGCTTGCTGCATCGTCACGGTAGCCATAGTCGATTTGATAGGTGAGCGACGAACCTGGCGTAGCCGGATCGTTCGTTTCAGACAGGCTGACATCGAAGCTCATATCAGCGTCAACGGTAATATCGGCAGACCCCATTACACTGTCGAGGGAACTGTCGGTGACCGTGGCGTCTAAAGCAATAACGCTACCGTTGACGGCACTGATGTTGACGGTGGGAGCCATGAACACCGTGGTCGAACCACCGGAAGGAATAGAGCCCAGAGACCACGTGACGGTCTCCCCTACAGTGCAACTGATGCTTATACAGTCACCATCGAAGTTGGCTTCGGAATAGGCATTAAGGCCAGCCGGAAAGACCAGAGTCATCACCACGTCGTTACGTGAAGAGCCGTCGGTGTTACTCACCGTAAATTCGACACGGGCGGTCTCGCCTGGCCGCACGTCGCTGATCGAGCTTGCCACGTCGAGCGTTAGAGCCGCCTTGGCCGATTGAGTAAAAAACATCATGCTGCCGAGCAACAAAATGATTAGAATGGGGGGGCTATTGAGTTTCATCGGTTGATTCCTCCTGGAATGGTTCGAAACGGTTTTTAAGCCACTCCAGCATCCCGAATCTGGCCACTTTCGTCATCGACAGATAGCGAGCGTTAAACGGGTTTAACGTAACTTTAGCCGTGCGATCTTCGAAATTTCAATGGTTTGGGTAAACCCTGGGGGAATAACGGGCGTGACTGTCAAGGAAAATCAACCACAAAGCCACCGCAAGCGTGGCGTACAGGCATCGCGCACCAAACTGGTGCATGCACTCAATTCGGCCGGCCTACGTACCCAGGCCGCCCTGGCTGAGCGCATTGCTGACCTGGAAGAGCTCACCGTCGCGCCCAAGGACCTGGTCAACCGCGCCTTCCGCGAGCTTTCGGTCGACCCGCAGACACTTGACCGCATAGCCACGGCGCTTAAAGTCGACGTGCATACCTTATATAAGAGCGCCGACGAACCGGTGAGCCCTACCCCCAATCGGTCGGAGCCCGTCGAAGCCCCAAGAGAGCTGCCTGCCTCTGCTGCACAAATCGACACCCCTAAGTCCAAAACCGCCTGGTTTGTCGCTCTTGCGGTTGGAGCGGTTGCACTACTGGCTACTGGCTGGTATTTGGCGCCAACAGAGACTGCTAGCAACAGCCTCGAAGTTGTTCGCGAATCTCCACACAACTCAAATGCTCTTTCACTGGGAGCAACCTCGGTAGTGGTTATGCCCATCGACATGGACAACGATGGCCTGATCACTTCATCGTTGCGTCAGGCGTTATCCGAAAACTACAACGTCGCCACTCCCACGGCTATTGCGGCGGCTCAAACAAATGACCCACAGGAAATCGCCGAAAAGCTTCGTGTAGATATTGTGATTTACGGCGAAGTGCTAAAAGTTGGCAGCCTCGTGGGCGTTAGAATATACGGATCTACAGACTCCGGACGACAACAAATCTGGTCTGAGAGCTTGCCAGTTAACCAACTCGAGGCGCGCAGCGCGAATATTGCACAACACATTGTCGCCGCTATGCAGGCGGTTACGTCTGACTCACCGCCCGCAACTCCAGCACCCTACTTTGCAGTAGCGGCAGTGCAGGACGACTACCTGCAGGGCCAACAATATTTGGAAAAGCCCGCTTCCGAGCTAAATATTAAACGCGCACAAAGTCGCTTCTCTTCGGCACTCCGACAAGATCCTGAATACGCCAAGGCCCACGCCGGTTTGTGTTTGGCGCTGCTTGAAGAATTCTGGATGGGCGACGAAGAGCGCGCGCTTAACGATGCCGCGGGCACGTGTGGAGAAGCCATGGCGCTCGCGCCTGAAGACAGCGTCGTTGCCATTGCTCACGCTTACTTCCTGCGACGTTCCGGAAGAAACGACGAAGCCATCGACAAGTTTGAACAAATCGTGGAGCGAGAGCCTGACAACGCCGTCGCACTGGTCGGTCTTGCCTCGACGCTTCTGCAGAGTTTTCGCCAAAACGGCGAAAAAGCCCAGCTGAATCGCGCCATTGCTATGTCCAAACGTTCGGTCGAAGCCAACCCCGAATCCTCACGGGCGTATAACACGCTGCTGAACTTGCAGTGGTTTGCCGGAAATATTAAAGCTGCAATCGACGCTGCTGAAAACTCGATCAAGTTTGAAGAAAACGAACTCGCTCTGGTCAATCTGGGCACCCTGTATTTGTGTTCGGGCAGTTTGGAAAAGGCTCGCTCTACGTACGAGCGCGCAGTTGCAATTGCCCCTGAGTCCTATATTGGCCGGGAGTTTCTCGGACAGGCCATGTACTTTTTAGGTGACTTTGCAACCTCCGCCGACCTGCGGCGCAAAGCCATCGAGTCAATTACCGACGGCGTACCTGAAATACATGAAATGTGGGGCAATCTTGGCGACTCTTATCGTCAAACGGGCAACACGGCGGGTGCCATCGGCGCTTATGTGCAGGCCTCCAGAATCGCAGAGCGCGACCACTTGCGAGGAAACGCGGCGATTGCCGATCGTGCCTCCCGAGCCTACTACTACACTATGCTGCGCAGTCTCGATCACGATACGGTCAGCGACGACGTCTACAACGCCATGTTGCAAGAACTGGATGAAATAAGTGCAAAAGTCACTGAAACTTCAGCACTTCGCCGGCTGGCCCAAACCTGGTTACAACTGGGGCAACGACAAAAAGCGCAGGATACGCTGTCGAAAGTTACAGCCACCTGCCCGGGTTACGCAATGATGCCGGACCTTACAGAACTTGGCACGAATCAGTAAAGATAAACACACAACGTCAGACACGCACTCACTCCAGGCAAGTAGCGACCAGTGTGAGATATTCTGTCCGTTAGTGCAGCACCACACTATTAATAAGTCAGGAGCCCCCGAAAAGCGTTGAAATCGCTGGCCTGTAGCGGGACTATCCAAGTCCTAAACCAGGCTCTGGAACATGACATACGCGTCCACAAAACCAACCTGAGGATGATTAAACGCGCCTGGCAGAGTACCTACAATTTCGAATCCCAGGCTCTGCCAAAGCCGAACCGCGCCATCGTTGGTTGAAGCCACGAAGTTAAATTGCATGGCACGGTATCCCAGAGCAACAGCTTCTTTTAGAGAATGCTGGCACATCGCGGTCGCCAGCCCCTTCCCTCGCGCTTGCGCGCCAACCATGTAGCCACAATTGCACACGTGGGAACCGGGACCCAACTTATTTGTTTTAATGTGGTACGTGCCGAGAATCTGGCCGTCAATTTCGACTACGTAGGTTTTCCGCGCACTGTCCATCCAAAGTTGCATCGCCTCGTCTTTGCTTGTCGTTACGTCGAACGCGTAGGTAGTACCAAGCCGAACAATTGGTTTGAAAATATCCCAAATCGCGTCAAAATCGGTGTTTGTTGCTTCTCGTATCAACAGAGATATTCCAGAAAGAGTAAGTTCATCTCCAAGCGGAGCGGTGCGTTGTAATTGAAGTTGCATAGGCTAGCGAATCAACCCAAATGACGCTGGCCGCCACGCGCTGCCTGTGTGACGGACAGTTCGGAAGTATGACGATAACGATCGAGCAACCTTAACAGGTTCGAGCCTACCTTAAAGCTCGTGTAAACTTCTCCCTGCTAACAACATGCACCTTCTATCAACGAGAACGCCAAATGCCCATACATCGACCCGACACTTGCCTGACCCAAGAGCAAGTCAATGGGCTGCCTGTTGAGCAGAATTTTCGGCTACGTGGTACTGACACTACGAGGCTCGACACGCTTATCGACGCGGCATTTGCCTTTGCTCTAACCATGCTGGTGATTTCCGAAGACGGCGTTCCAAATAGTTTTGAGGAACTTACCGCGGGAGTAATGCAATTACCCGCACTAACAGTCAGCTTTGCTGTACTCATGATGTTCTGGTTTGGCCATCGCAAATGGAGCCGGCGTTACGGCCTGGAAACCGCCGCCACCGTGATCGTAAGCGTCTCGCTGGTATTTGTATTACTCGTCTACATTTACCCGTTACGCATGATATTCGAAGGCATGTTTTCGTTTTTGACCAACGGTCGACTACCGTGGCGCCTGTCGTTTGACTCCTACTCACAGGCTCGCGGTTTCTTTGCGTTTTACGCCGCAGGATTTCTTGCCATGTCTCTGTTGATGAGCGCTCTGTACTATGCCGTAATGAAAAACGCCAAACTACTGCTGCTTGACGAATACGAGACACTGGAAACCCGCCACCAACAACACGGCTGGATAGCCGCAGTGGTCTTCTCTCTTGTTTCAATTGCGATCGCGCTGGCAGCGCCCATTCAGCTTGTGTCAATGTCAGGTTTTGTATTTTTTGGCGTGTTCATCTTCAACCTCATATCCCAACAATTGCACAAGCGTAACGTGGAAAAATTACAAACTGTCTAAATCCTCCAGGAGCCGTTCTGCACGCTTAAGCGTTGCTTCATCGCGCTCTTCGTCTATCTTGTCAAAGTTACGATCAATCATCACTATTTGCGGGTTTTGTTCAATTTGCTCTCCGTGACTTTTGACATAACCGACACTGTCGCTCTTTAAGTGAACTTTCAGCGAGCTGTGCATACAGCGCAAACGATCGACACACAGTCATTGCCCATGTGTGGTATGATGGCGCTCTTGCGAGGCGATCCGCCTTACGTTAGAAAAACCAACATCAACCAGTTGGTTTTGCTGTGAAAGTTAACGGGACAGCAGTGAAACCATTTAGGTGTTCCTCATGCGGAACTCATTAATGGTGGTGTAGGAATTGCCCTATCATTAGGTGCGGGGTATGCTGCAAATACATCAAAGGCAGGCCTACAAAGTCTTAGTACCGCAGGCAGTAGTAGTGTTACCAGAAGTGTATTTCACAAAGGATCTCTCATACGAGGTCGTGTAGTTGGAAATCGAACACTATCTACGGGATCGGAGCGTGCGGCAGTAGAGGCACTTGAAAGGTCTGGAAAGGTTCATCAATTCGACATTCCAGCTGATGTCTTAAGTAAATGGGAGCTGGATGGTTTAGTTCAGCGCTATCGTGATCTTGATCATGTAACAGGAATTATTAATGAAGAGTTACGTTTTGCAGGTTCTTTGGCCGAAGATCTTAATAGGTTTTTAGTACAATGAATTATTGTTGCGATCAATTTGATTGGTTAGTTTCCGATGCCGGAAAAGCCGGGCTTTCATTCATTATTAGAAAAGTTGGAGACACTAACGGCGTCTTTCTTCAATCACGAGTGTGTGATATTCAGCACGAAAGTAAACTCCGGAATCTTCCCGTGAACGGCGATTTGCCAAACCCTTTCCGCATATCAGCGCAGCAAGGCATTAGACATTGCCCGTTTTGCGGTAAGAACATTAAGGATTTTCTGGAATCCATTGATCAGGGTATTTTGGACGAGATTGTATATAAGCATAAAAGTTTCGAAATGAAATGAACGTTGATCAACCTTTCAGTAATTTAATATAATTGTTGTTTCCCAATTTACTACCGAACAAACAGCCCTTTTTCAACCAAGTTATCGTTGTAGAGCAAGTAACAGCTTATAACGGTAATGTGGTCATTCAAATTTCTACAGAAGAATTTAGGGCCTGCACGTCTTGGAAGCCAATGCCTATTGCCTCGGGCTCGATCATCCGTCTGTTCCTGTCGACGGCTCTCAGGCCTGGCCACTGGGTAGGTAAGCTGTACCTCCAAAGAAGAGACTCAGTTAAGAATCCACTTTTCTCGCGCCGCCGAGAGAGCAATCCAGGCTGACTATGGCCACTCCGATCTCAGTGGTATACTGCGGTTACAGACGAAAAACGTAACCAAAGTAAGGTGTTTACCATGAAATCAATGCCGCTTATCGCAATCGCGATCTTTACCTTGTCTATGGCGAACGCCGACGAAAAGCTCGATCAAAATTCAGGTTCGCTAATCACAGCGGAACAAACGGAAACTTTGATTGAACGCGCTATGGAAGAGTCAGCCGCCGAAAACGACGACTGCTCCGATAAGAAACTGATGGCGTGCATGGGAATCTCCCGCACGAGTTGCGAAACTCTGCGCGACGCTACTCTTGGCGAATGCACCATACCCTTAGCCCGAGAAATACTTTCCTCTAATGGAGAGCTTACCGAGAACATCGAACTTGAACACACTAAATGCACGTTGGAACTAGGCGAATCCAGATTTTCAATTAAACCCGAGAAATATCTCAGCTGCATGCCTGCGGGTACCTACCAGAATCCTGAAAAAATCAACGA
>QIGP01000343.1 GCA_003228965.1 Gammaproteobacteria bacterium | reverse complement strand
TATCAACGCGCTCGCCTGCTAAATCCCGAAGAGCTCCGCTGGGCCTATTTGCATGCGTTAGTTCTTGCCAAACTGGGAGAACGAGATCAGGCCATCGCGGCCCTGCGGCAGGTCTTGGTGCTCAATAGTGCTGATGTACCTGCCGGACTAAAGCTTGCAGAATTACTTGACGATGCGGGTCAGGATGACGAAAGCCGCAAGCTCTATGATGGGTTACTCAGTCACCACCCGGACCTTCCCCAGGCGCTCTACGGACTGGGCAAACATTTCTTGAAACAGGGGGATAATACCGGCCTTGAACTGTTGGAAGGCGCAGTTAACCGCAAGGGTCCCTACGGTGCAGCTCACTACGCTCTTGCCGAGGCCTATCGCCATCGGGGCGAAACCGCGAAAGCAGACAAACAACTCGAACTGTTCGAAAAATTCAGGACCACTGTACCGTTGCTGACCGATACCTTGGCTACAGAAATGCACAACCTGAACGAAAGTAAGCAGGGGCTTATCAACCGCGGCCAACGCATGATCGTTCAGGGTCGTGCTAGAAAAGCCATCGAAGACCTGGAACTTGCGCTTACCAGGGATTCGTCCGCGGCAGGACCCCACAGCCTGTTAATTGTTACCTATGGAATGATCGGTAAGTTTGAAGAAGCCGAATCGCATTATTACCAGGGGGTTGCGCTGGACCCTGAGCTTGTCCAACTACACAATAATTTCGGCACACTGCGCCTGAAACAAGCTCGCTACGACGAGGCAGCCCAGGCGTTTCGCGATGCGCTTGCGGTTGATCCGGACTACCTCGATGCCTATGTTAATCTAGGCGCTGCGCTCGAAACAACTGGCAAACGCAGCGAGGCGATGAAGCAGTACAAAATCGCTGTCGAGCGCGACCCCTTGCACCGCGCCGCCGGTTTTCATTTAGGCAACGCTTACATGAAAATGAGTAACCCTCATCGGGCGGCCGAACAGTTTTTACGCATACTTGAGCCCCATGACCGTAAAACGCCGGAGTACCTGCAGTCCCTGGCCCTGGCGTACGCGGAAATGGGCAAATACAATGACGCCGAGGAAACTCTCAAACGCGCTATTAGTGTAGCCAGCAACACCGGGCGTAAGGATCTGTTGCCAAAATTACAAGCCGGTCTGCAGCTTCTGCAACGCGCGAAAAAACCTTCTGTGGCAGAGACTCCGCAATGAAAATAAAATGCACTCCTTCACGGCTTACTCTTGCCATGCTCGTTTATTCAATGCTGGTCGCCTGCGAATCGCCGGCGCCCGACACGGCCGCGCAGCGTGACTCAAACATAACCGCGGCACCTGTGTTCGTCGAAATTGCCGCACAGGTTGGTCTGAACTTTACGCATAAAAATGGCGGGGCTGGCCATTTTTATTTTCCGGAAATTAACGGTGCTGGTGGTGCCTTGTTTGACTACGACGGCGACGGCGATCTCGATGTCTACCTCGTGCAAAGTGAAAACGTACCAGGAGCTGAAGAGAGTATTGTACTGCCGACGGGAAATCGTCTGTTTCGCAATCTGCTCGTGCCAACCGGCGAACTTGGCTTTGAAGATGTAACCGAAATTGCCGGAGTCGGCGATCCGGGCTATGGAATTGGTGTCGCTACAGGCGACTACGACAATGACGCTGACGTCGACCTGTACGTAATCAACGTCGGCAAAAATATTTTGTATCGAAACGATGGCGGTGTATTTACAAACGTTACCGAGTCGTCCGGTACCCAGACTGCTGCATGGAGCGCTGGAGGCAGCTTCGCCGACTACGACAGTGACGGCGATCTTGATTTATTCGTCGTTAATTACGTGGACTGGCGAACCGAAATTGATATTGCCTGTAACAATAATGCCGGACAGCGTGACTATTGTTCGCCCGGCAATTACACACCTGTAAGCGACCGCTTGTTTCGCAATAACGGTGATGGCACTTTCACCGATTCGTCGACAGACGCAGGTATCAGCACGGCAGCCGGCCCAGGGCTCGGTGTTGTCGCCGCCGATTTTAACGGCGACGGCCACACCGATTTTTATGTGGCCAATGACCAAGCGGCCAATCATCTGTGGATAAATACAGGTGACGGGACCTTTACGGAGAATGGCCTGCGTGCAGGTGTTGCCTACAACGGTCGTGGTGCGGTAGAGGCCAGCATGGGCGTCACTGCTGGTGACTTCGACAGTGACGGCGACGAAGATTTGTTTATGACGCATTTGTCATCGGAGTCCAATACCCTCTACGTTAACGACGGTACCGGAAACTTTGTCGATGGCACCGAGCCTGCTAACCTTGGCGCCGCCAGCATGCGGTTCACCGGCTTCGGCTCGGCGTGGTTTGACTATGATAACGACGGTCTTCTGGATCTGTTCGTGGCCAATGGTTCGGTAATGAGCCTGGCGGAACGCCGCGCCGTTTCGGAATTTCCCTACGAGCAAACCAATCAGCTGTTTCGTAACACCGGTGACGGACGCTTCCTGGAGATTAGCCTGCACAGCGGTTCTGCCATGCAAGTCAGTGAAGTCAGTCGTGGCGCCGCATTTGGTGACATTGATAATGACGGCGATATCGACGTGCTGGTCACCAACAACAACGGACCGGTCCGCCTCCTGCGGAACGATTCGGGCGATAAGCGACACTGGCTGCAGCTGGAACTGACCGGCACAGACTCACCGCGAGATGCACACGGTGCACGCGTTGCAATTGCCGGTAAAAACGGTGGACTAAAGTGGCGGCGCGCACACAGCGACGGCAGCTATGCAAGCGCAAGCGATGTACGTGTGTTGTTCGGGCTTGGAGACACAACACCTGCGCTTGCGACGATTGAGGTACGCTGGCCGAGTGGTCATGTCGAAGCTTTTGGCAATCTTGAAATTGATCGTCTGCATCGATTGCTGGAGGGCGCAGGCAAGCCAATTTCAGAGGCACTTCTGACAGAATGAGCAGCCCTTCAATTGTGGCACACTCGATTTCGGGCGCATTCAGTGACAACTCCAGAAAAATAAGATCGGAAATCAGATCGTGCAATAGCGTACTAATTAACATAATACAACACAGCGCAAGCCCCGTTACTAGTCGCTTCGTACAGCGTAGGGGCGTTGTTCCGAGCGTGTGTGAGGGCAAAAACCCTAATTCTTGGGACGTTACCACAAGCTTCCCGTAGAGCCGAATAGCGCTTGCAGTCAAATGCGGGTTTCCGGCACGAAATCCAAGCCTGACAGTGTTCGACGTGGTGGATATACAGCCTGACATTAATGTATAGTCGGATGCAGAACTAGAGTCAAAATCTGGTCTGAACGTTAAATTTAACTAAAATAATAGCTGGGGAGTTCCACTAACTATGAAAATTACAACTAAAACAGCCATTGCACTCGCAATATCTGCAGCCTTTGCTACATCACCACTAGCCAGTGCATCTATTGTAACGGTAGATATTTCTGGTACTGAAAGCTTCGACCTGCAAGGCGATCCTGATAACACAATTCTTGTCGTTGACCTGGCCGCTGAACTGGGCCTCACATCTGGTAGCTCTGTCACCATTAGCGGCATAGGCTGGGATGTTGTCCAAGAAACCGTTGGCGCGTCTTGGGGCAGCGAAATGTCTGTCTCATTAAATGGCCTAATCAACGTTACACCATCCGCTACCGGCGCACCTATTGTTGGCACAGAAGCCAACAGCAGTGGTGGCATTCTCGATTTAACCGACGCTGGTTTAGATGACATTATTCTGTCTGACGGACTTCTGACGATCGAATTCTTCGAAAGCTACGACGACTTTGCAGATGCTGTTGATGGCATTTGGACTTCAGGCGAGCTGTCATTTGACGCTGAAATGTCACCAATACCATTACCAGCAGCGTTACCATTGATGCTCACAGGCCTTGCTGGCTTGTTTGCTGCACGACGCCGTCGCGTAAGCTGATTTTACTATTTATTGCCTGCCTGAGCAGGCTAAATAGAGTTCCAAGACGGGCCAGAGGGAGATTTTTTTACCTCTGGCCTGTTTAGTTTCGCAAGCCTTATAACTATGTTGTGCAGAGAATTTCACCGTCGGGGTCGCCTCTGAAGTTGCTCGTCGCGCTGGTTTTCACTGACACAAGCAGCAACTCTCACAGCAAACATGAATCGGGCGCAGAACTTAAACAGCACCGCACCGTATTCTCGTAATGCAACCAGACATCTTGCAGATTCGCGGCACTACTTTGAACCTCCGATTAAACAATAAACAAACCAATTGCCACGACCTACAGCGTGACTCGAATACGGGTATTATCTTGTCCGTAATTCAGATTGATTTGGAAGGCAGACAGCTATGACCCCTGAACAAACCCTGGAAGGGACCTTTCGCGCCGGTAACCATGCACGGGCCCGCCAGATGGCTGTCGATATTTTACAGCGCAATCCAAAAAACAAAACTGCACTGCAGGTACTGGCCCACATCGCCCTGCTGCTAGGCGTTTCCAGCGAAGCTCTTACTATTGCCACGCGCGCCCTTGAACAGGACGACAAAGACCCGCGCACCAACCTTCTGCTGGCTGAAATTCACGGCGCCCGTGGTCACACAGAAATGGCGTTGTCCTACGTTGACCGCGTATTAAAGACTCACCCAAACGATGTCTCAGCCACTCAGGTTGGAGCACGGCTACTCGAACGTGCCGGCCTGTGGGAAGACGCCACGCAGTTATTGGAACCACTGACCGCACTGAGTCCGAAACCGCATCTGTTGGCATTAACGTTGGCCCGCTGCTGGATGCGCGCCGGGAAGCATGACGATGCCCTCAGGCTGCTCGATGAGACGTTGACCCAAAACAACAGTGAGACACCGGCAGCCCGTCAACAACAAAATAAACTCAAAAGTCTCAAGGCCCACATCCTCGACCGAACCGGACAGCATGATGAGGCCTGGCGTGAAGCCTCTGAAGCCAACGCGCTACTGCACATTAAATACAGCCCGCAAACCTATACAAATGAAGTCGATAGCCTAATTGCCTGGTTCACCAAAGAGCGCTTCGAAAATTTACGTCGGGCCCAGGCAACTGGCGCGTCCCATGTGTTTATTGTGGGTATGCCGCGATCGGGAACGACGCTAACCGAACAAATTCTGGATGCGCATGCAAATGTCACGGGGCTGGGTGAAATAAAAGACCTGGATGTTCTCGCACGCATGCTGCCAAAGACGCTACAAATGAAAATGCCCCTACCGGACATTATCGAATACGCCGATGAAACTCGCCTTGGACACATGGTCGAAAGCTACGAGCGTGGTATTCAGGAACAGGGTTTTGAGAAAGCTGAACTGTACGTCAACAAGAACCTGCGTAACGCGTTCTTGTTGGGCTACATTGCCATGATGTTTCCTGCTGCGAAAATTGTCGTGTGCTCACGTGATTTACGCGATACCGGTGTTTCAAGCTTTATGGCGGGTATGAACCCGGGATTGTTTCCACATCTGTTCGACGTTGAACACATGGCCTCCGCCATGCGTGACTACCAGCGGCTACTCGCACACTGGCGTGAGGTTCTACCACTCGATTTTCTGGAAGTTCAATACGAAGATCTTGTCGACGATCAGGAAGCCCAGACCCGACGCCTACTGGAGTTCTGTGAGCTCAACTGGGACCCGGCGTGTCTTAAGTTCTGGGAGTCTGAGCGCACCGTAATGACCCTGAGCTATGCTCAAGTGACACGGCCCATGTACGCAAATTCCATTGGCCGATATAAGCATTACTCGAAACACATCAAGCCTCTCCTGGAACTCGTTAGCGACGATTAACCACTCGTACGTCTGCCCGTTGTCACAACCCCTGCGACGCCTCAGCTGCGTGTCGCGCCGACAGTGCATCTCTTGGCATAGCAAGCTTCGTTGTGCATAGACATCCGTATCTGTGTAATGCACAGGAAGTAGTCAAACCGGGGTATAGGATAAATCTTTCATTTGTTAGACCATCTATTCACGTTAGTTGAATACGACTATGCGGGTCGTCGTTCAAAATAATGACCGTAGATTGAGCAAGGAAAAGATCTTGTACAGCGAAGAAATACTAAGTCTCGTGGACGTCAAGCGGATGGTTCGGGCAGCCGAAGCTGAAGCCCTTCGTAACAATTGGAATGTTGTCATTGCCGTCGTAGACGACGGTGGCCACCTAATGTTCTTACAACGCGAAAAAGTGCAGATAGGCAGCGTGGACGTTGCGATTACCAAAGCAAAAACTGCGTTGATGTTCCGCCGTCCGAACAAGTTCTGGGAAGATACGGTGGCTGAAGGACGACAAGGCTATCTAGCGCTTAAGCACATGCTCCCCATAGAAGGCGGCGTCCCTCTGGTTCACAACGGTGATATTGTGGGAGCGATTGGTGTAAGCGGGGTCAAGTCTTCTGAAGATGGTCAGATCGCCCAGGCTGGCGCAAACGCCCTTTAAATTACAGGGAACAGACCACGGCTTCTTGCTATAGAGAATCTGTAAAAATCTAAAGCCTTCAAAAACCGTTGCCTGCCCCTTTTTTCGTCAAAGGCTTGCCTACGAATCGGTAACGGTTACTTTCTCCATCACGTCGCCTTGCTCAATACTGTCAACGATATCCTGGCCTTCGAGCACGCGTCCAAATACCGAGTGTTTCCCGTCTAAATGTGGACAAGGCACGTGGCAAATAAAGAACTGCGAACCGTTTGAGTTTGGACCTGCATTTGCCATAGACAAAACGCCAGGGGCATCGTGCTTCAGGCTGTCATCGAATTCGTCGTCAAACTTGTAACCGGGATCGCCCGTGCCCGTGCCGCTGGGGCAGCCAGTTTGAATCATGAAGTTCGGAATCACCCGATGGAACTTTAGGTCATCGTAAAAGCCTTCTCCGGCTAACTTCTCAAAGTTTGCGACGGTATTAGGTGCTTTCTCGGCATGCAGTTCTACGGAAATAGTGCCGCGGCTAGTTTGAATTGTCGCTGATTTCAATGGAGTCGTCCTTCTGGTTGTTACGGTGGAGGTTAGATAAAAGAGCGCTATTGTACTCCAGATTTGCAGAAACAGGGAACAAACCCAATATTCGAATGCCTAAAACCAATCGATTGCGTGTCTATATTTTAGTTTCACTCAAATAACCAATAAATCGAAAAAGTCTCTTTGGAATTATCTGATGAGATTTTTGCTACCAAAATCTATCCATCAATTTTCAATTGTGCCCGTCCACTGTTCTTAGCTTTTGCACTGTGCATGTCCTCTACCCATGTCCACTGTTCTCGTTCCTGTCCACTACCCACCCGTTGTGCCTGTCCACTACCCAACCCACTACCCACGTTGTGCCTGTCACCCACGTTGTGCCTGTCCACTACCGAACAGCAGATTAGGAAACTGCTCGGTAGATGCCTTTTGCGGTGTGTCCACCCGTTGTGCCTGTCCACTACCGAACATTAAAAACAGAGCTTGACAGATTAGGAAACTGCTCGGTAGATGCCTTTTGTGGAGCGTTTACGATGCAACTACGTATCAGTTAAAAATACCCATGTAATTGCAGGAAATATTCGTTAGTATTTTGCAATGCGTTTTGTGGAATTCCGTCTCGGAAGCGTGCACCCAGACTGAGTTGCATGAACTGAATGGGAAAGTACTCCAATACCAGGCTCGTCCGGTTTTGCTCATCCTCGTCAACAGAGGTGTCGGGATCAAAGTGTTCGTAAGTGGCTTTAAGGTTAAACCCCTTCTTGAACAGCCAATTTCCCTCTACCAGGGCAACATCAAGGTCCCTGCCACCTGGAAAGGAATCGTCTTCAACACGGTCAGCCTCTAACAACCAACTTACGGGACCCGTCTGGGCGCCAAGAAAAACACCATACATTGTACGATCTCCCCCATCCGCAACATTCATGTTGGCGCTCAGGCCCGCGCGCCACTTCGGTTGTATGAAACTCCCCCGGAAACTGAACTGTTTTCCAGTGTCGACTTCTCCTGCACCGGCAGTACCGTTTGTGATCGCCAGTTGCATTGAAGCATTTTTTCGTTCAAGGCCAAACTCAATGCCATCATCCGGCGTATTGTAATTGATGCCTGGAACCTGCCGAATGAACGCCGAGTCGTCTTCAAGTCGCCAGCCAAACGGCAGGAAGATTCTCCCCGCTCGAATGTATGACTTGTTGTTTTGAAGCCAAAAGAATGCGTACGCTTCACGACTTGAGGCGCCTCCGGGAGCTACACGCTCGTCAAGGTAAACAAAAAATTTGTTCGGTATGAGATCGAATTTAGCGTAGAGCAGTGCCTCTTCCGATTCAAACGCAAAGCGATTCTCTTGATCGGGTATTTGCGTGGCGGCGAGATTAACACGCACATCTGCACCAATCGACAGTCGTGTGTTAATAGCACCATCCCAAAACTGGGTCGGTACTTTTTGCGATAACACCGTTTGCGGCCACATGGCACCAAAAACCGTTCGCTTCCCTCCTCCCGTTGGGCTTTCATGACAAGCCATACATTTTTGACCAGTGCTAATTGCGAACCAGGGTTCAGCCTGTGCCACTGAACACAAGCACACTACGATCACTGCAACTAAGGTTATTTTGCTTTTCATGAATCTTGTCCTTACGGTTTAAGTCTGTGATGGATGTTCGTGCCCGTTCTTCCAAGTTTACAACTCTGTTAAATCCGGGAACCTGCCAACCACGGTTGCTTCAGGTGAAACCAGGTTTTCAATTGGAAGTGCTACATTTGCCGTAGGCTCTGGTGGCGCCCCGTCAAGTATCCACTGACGCACCGCCTGGATTTCATCGGTCATTAACAAGTTACCAAAGAGTGGCATGCTTGGGGGCAATGTTCCCTCAATGCGCTGCACTAACATACTGTTGTCAGGATCACCCGGCAACACTCGAAACGGAGGACCTGCTGCAGTCGATGCAGCGTTAACGAGTTGGGCATAACTCACGTCTTCAGTGAGAGGCATGAAACTGGCGAAGCCACCATCAACGTGACACACAATGCACTGCGGTGTGAATATATTGTCTTGTATCCAACGCCATGTAGGTTGAGGCCCCATCACATTGGTAATTAATAGTTGAACGCCGGCCGATACTCCGGTATTAAACGCCGCGTCGTCAGCTTCAGCCGTCAACGAATAGGTGCCGTCGGCAACTGTAGTGCTGTCCCAATCGATGACGTACGGTGCAGTGGCGTCCGTACCAATCAAGTTTCCGTCCACGAACAACCGGACTGTTGAAACCCCAACGTTATCCGTAGCGGAAACTGACACGCTAACCACGCCGCTCTGTGGTGATTCCGGATCAATCACAGTAACCACTGGTGCTTGCGTATCGGGCGGTGGACCGTTGTCTACTGCCACAGTCAGAGCAGCAGATGTTCCGGTGTTTCCTGCAGCGTCATCTGCTTCGGCTGAAAGTGTGTGCAGGTCGTTCGATACTGATGTTGTATCCCATGCTGCGCCAAAAGGTGCTGAAGTGTCGGTATTTAGCAATATGTCATCGACATAGAAGCGCACTTCCGTAACGCCAGTATTGTCCGTTGCCGTCGCGCTCAGGTTAACGAGACCGGACAGCGGAGATCCGGGGCTAACCAGGTTTACAAGAGGAAGCTCTGTATCGGGTGGTGGTGAATTATCCACCGTAACAGTCAGCGGTGCAGCGGCGCCGACGTTGCCTGCGGCGTCATCAGCTTCGACCGTTATCGTATGATCACCATCGGCAACCGTAGTGCTATCCCACTCGATTGCATACGGCACAGTTACATCCGTACCTACCAAATTACCATCCACGAATAACCTCACGGTTGTTACGCCGACATTGTCACTGGCACTGATCGCAATATTCAGAACACCGCTGACAGGAGAACCCGGACTGGTAACACTTAACACCGGCGCATCAGTATCCGGCGGTATTGTGTTGTCCACTGTCACCGTGAGGGACGTCGCAACACCAGTATTGCCTGCCGCATCGTCTGCCTCTGCTGTTACCACGTGCGTGTCGTTCGAAACGGTTGTGGTATCCCACTGTGTCGTATAGGGCGAGGTGATATCGGTGTCCAGCAATACTCCATCAACAAAGAACCGAACTGCAGTGACTCCACTGTCGTCATTTGCGTTCGCCACTAAGTTAACTGTTCCTGTCACTGTGGCTCCAGGAGATACCAAACTAACATCCGGTGCCGTGACATCGGCCGTTGGTTCTGGAAATGCACCGTCGAGTATCCACTGACGGACAGCCTGAATTTCAGCGTCGGGTAGTGGCAAGCCGCCACGAGGCATTTGTGGTGTCAGCGTGCCTTCGAGTCGTTGCACCAACGAGCTAATATCGGGATCGCCTGCCAACACCCGGAACTGTGGACCACCCTCGGTGGTCTCGGCGTTTACCAGTTGCGAGAAACTGACCTCTTCGGTCAGTGGCAAGAAGCCCGCAATGCCACCGCTAACGTGACACCCGACACATTGAGTGGTGAATATGTTGTCCTGTATCCAGCGCCACGTAGCTTCGGGTTCTGGCGTATTCGTAACTGTAATTTCGACACTTTCTGAAACGCCACTGTTGCCCGCTGCATCGTCAGCTTCGGCAGTTAACGAAACCAATCCATCCGCAACCGTCGTGCTGTCCCACTCAACAAAATAGGGTGGCGTAGCCCCCGCACCGACCAGCACACCGTCCACAAGCAAGCGTACTTGGGTGACACCCACATTATCGGATGCCGTAGCGCTCAAAGTAATCACGCCGGACAGTGGCGAACCCGGATTAGTTACGCTAACAGTAGGCGCCTCCGTATCGGGTGGCGGAGGGTTATCCACGGTAACTTCAAGTAGGTCTGACACACCAAGGTTTCCGGCGGCGTCATCTGCCTCAACCGTCAACGTGTGCAGACCATTGGTGTTTAAAGTGGAATCCCAGGTCACCTCAAACGGCACGAGTTCATCAGCGCCCAGCAAGGTGCCGTCAACGAAGAAGCGAACCTGTGTTACGGCCACGTCGTCAGTTACATCGGCCGACAATGTAATTACACCCACTACTGGCGACACCAGCGTCTGAATTGTCACGACCGGCTTATTAATATCGGGCATGGGATCGCCAGGCTCTAATAGCACACCGTTTGCAACCCAGGTGCGAATCGCCGCAATGATATTAATATCAAGAGGTGCCAAACCTAACGGCATCTGACTCCCTGCTACCGCAGTGCCTTCGAGTTTCTGAATCAGGTAACTGGCGTCCGGATTGCCCGGCTCCAGTAAATTTAAGGTCGGCACGCCGTTGCTCGGTACGTTCACAGTACTTGCAAAACTATTCGCTTCATCGAGCTCAAGAAATGCAGCGGTACCGCCCGAAACGTGGCATTGGACGCACACCGGCGTGAACACGTTGTCCTGAATCCAGCGCCAGGTGGGCACGGGTGCTTCTTGCGCAGCATCCACCGTGAACCGCCACAGAAAATCGCCGCCGGCAGTGCCGTCTGCGTCACCGTCCAATACAACACCACCTGTATTGGCGAGTGCCGTTGTCCCGCTACCTACCAGTCGGGCTTCATACACTTCGTCGGATAAAGCCGTGAGTGTAAAAGTGAGGCTGATAGTTTGGCGGTTTGGAATCTCAATCGAATCGGCAGCCACCAGAGTCTCATTACCGTCGTCAAAAGTACCATCTCCCCCGCTCGCCGACAGAGTGAACGTTACGTCACTAACCAGCGAGGCATCCATGTCCTGACTAAACACAGCACTCACCGAATCAGGGCTCGCAGCAAGACTGGCACCATCGGCTGGCGACACAAAAACTACTGTGGGCGATAATTGTGGCGGGATCGATTGATCAGCCGGTAATGCACCCGCACTGATCCATTGCCGAACCAGATTAATGGTATCGGTCGCAAGTGGTGGTCCACCCAACGGCATCTGCACCCCTATAGCGGCCGTGCCTTCGAGTTTTTGGATGAGGTAACTGTTGTCCGGATCGCCGGGCGCCACTCTCACTAACGCTGGCGCCTGTAGACTTGGCACGCCTACAAGCATGGCGAAGGCGTTGGCCGAATCCAGCCTGAGCCCAACGGGGGCGCCGCCGCCTGCGTGACACACAGTACAAACGGGAGTCAATACAGTGTCTTGCAGAAATTTGAAATCGACCGTGGAGTTTGTCGTGTCGATCGGTGGTGTTTCAGAGATTGGGCGTCCCGATTGATCCAGTCCTTCGCCGGAGCCTCCACCACAAGAAGAAAACAGTACAATTGCGGCAAGTGATGTGAGTGCAGTCCTCGCACGACGTAATAACGTAGAAAGAAGGGTCAAATACTGTCGTTTCTTTATAGAATCAGACGGAATGCATCCACAAGAATATGCCATCGTAAAACCCCCGTTCTGTATGAATATCGAACTAAAAATTAGTCGCAAACAACAACCGCAATTCGGTGTCCGGTGACTGGTCGAATTGCCAAATACGTTCTAATGCTCCATTTCAGGTAAGTACCATCCACCGGGGTATATAGTTCAAACTACCAGACACTAATATGCGTTAAACCGTTTTTGCGACAGGCAAAAAGAAACCGCCCGAAGGCGGTTTTGTCAAACTGTCGCTTAGCTTACAGATTGGAAGTGTTATGCCAATTTAGTTGTTTACAGCATGCACGACTTGAATCAAGCGTTCGTCATTGACCAGTTTTCTCAG